>CAUJGI010000409.1 GCA_963169155.1 Chloroflexota bacterium | reverse complement strand
TTTGACATCGGTTTTGACGAAGGCAGCTTACTGCCGCCGCCCAAAGAACTTTACCTGCCGCTTGTAACCCGTTAAACACCGCACAAGGCAAGTTGCAACTAAAATGGACCTTATTCCTACTGAATGAATGGCATCAACATGAAGGTAGTCATCCGAAAACGGACCAAAATCACCATCGCCGACAATCATCGAGACGTATTTTTAGGAGAACCGAATCATGAGTAAACCACTCGCAGCATTTTATGGGCAAAAAAGCGTGAACCAGCCACAGCAGCCAAAACCCCAGGAGTACACCGTGTTGGGCATCAACCAGCCGCTGGTGGCCCCGGAGCCGGATCAACTGCCGGAAGCATGGCTGTTGGGCTTGCCCAATGCCAGTGGGCAGCGCAAATTTCGTTTAACCTTGCTGTTGAATAAATTCATTTAATTTTTGAGCTTGAAGAAGTTGTCTATGTAGAAACGGCCGTTCCCTGGGAACGGCCGTTTTTGTTTTGACAATCAAATAGGCGCGGGCTATAATCCCCCTTCGCGTCTGGGTTTTCTACCACTGCTCAGATGAATTACAATTCTCACGCCGGCATCTACTAAACAGAAGCAATTTCCTTGGTTGATTAGCGCTAAGATGTTTGCTTCGGTAAGGTGCTGGTTTTTTTTGGAGGCACAACGTGTACGCAATTGTAGAAAGTGGTGGCCGGCAATACCGCGCCGAAGCGGGGCACAGCTTCTCCGTCGAAAAGCTCCCCTATGAAGTCGGTGAGCAGATTGAACTGGAAAATGTCTTGCTCCTGGCGAATGGCGATGAGGTAAAAGTCGGTCAACCAACCGTGGCAGGTGTTTCTGTCAAAGCGACTGTTACGGAACAGTATCGCGGTGAAAAGATTTTTGTTTGGAAGTATAAGCCCAAGAAACGGTATCGTCGTCGTCAGGGACATCGGCAGAGCTACACGCGGCTGCGGATTGACGAGATTGTAGCAGGCTAAAGGAGCGAGTGACATGGCACATAAGAAAGGTGCAGGTTCAACCAAAAACGGCCGTGACAGCAATTCTAAGCGGCTTGGGGTAAAGCGCTACGGTGGGGAACATGTGATCCCTGGGAATATCATCATTCGCCAGCGCGGCACCAAAATTAAACCCGGAACTTTTGTCGGCATGGGCAAGGATTACACGATTTTTGCGATGGCCGAAGGCAAAGTAACTTTCGAAACGAAACACGGCCGTAAATACGTCAGTGTCTCCCCCCTCGAAAGTTAAGGAAGGCGTTGGTAACATGAAACAAGACACTCATCCCAAATGGTACCCCGACGCCAAAGTTGTTGTTGATGGCGAAGTTGTGATGACGGTGGGCTCCACCCAGCCAGAAATCCGCGTGGAAATCTGGTCCGGCACCCATCCCTTCTACACCGGCACCCAGCGCCTGGTTGACACCGAAGGCCAGGTAGACCGCTTCATGCGCCGCTTGCAGCGCCGCGAAGAGCTGGTGAAGCAGGAAGAAGAAGTCAAAGAAATTTCCAAGCCCGTCAACCTCACCGTTGATGGTATGGACTTAGGCACACGCGCCACCAAGGCGCTGCAGGATGCCGATGTCACCACCGTTGGTGACGTGCTGGAGCTGCTGAACCAGGGTGAAGATGCCCTGCTGGCGCTGCCCGGCATTGGCCAGAAGGCGCTGATCGATATCAAGCGCTACTTGCGTGCCGAAGGCCTCATCGACTAGAGCCGATCGGGTCAACTCATTATCAAGCTAAAAGGGCAGATGCGAAAACGTATCTGCCCTTTCTTGTTTTCAGATGTAGTGGTTGGTGGCTAGTCGCTGGTTCCCCTCACAACTGGCTACCAGCCACTACTGCACAAGGAGGAAACATGACCAAACATTCCAAGGGCCGCATTGAAGTTATTTGCGGCAGTATGTTTAGCGGCAAAACGGAAGAGCTAATTCGTCGCCTGCGCCGCGCCCAAATTGCCCGCCAACAGGTACAGGTGTTTAAGCCCGTCATCGACAACCGGTACCACGCCGAAAAAGTCATGTCCCACAATGGGGCCGATTTTCAGGCCCAGCCCGTGGCTTCTTCCGCACGAATTTTGGAGACGCTGGACGAGCATACCACGGTGGTAGCCATCGACGAGGTACAGTTTTTTGATACGGCCGTCATCGACATCTGTGAACAGCTGGTGGCCGAAGGCAAACGAGTCATCTGCGCCGGGCTGGACATGGATTTTCGCGGCGTGCCCTTTGGCCCCATGCCCGACCTGCTGGCCCGCGCCGAGCTGGTGAGCAAGCTGCACGCTATCTGCGTGGTGTGTGGCGAAGAAGCCAGCCGCACCCAGCGCCTCATCGACGGCCGTCCCGCCGCCTTTGACGATCCGGTGGTGCTGGTTGGGGCTGCCGAAGTGTACGAGGCACGCTGCCGCGACTGCCACCAGGTATTACCCGCCCGCAATGGCCACCACTAAACAGGGGGATGTTATGAGCCAGGAAAATCATGACTTATTCCAGGATATTGATCGCATTTTAATTGATGGGCCGCAGATTCAAGAACGGATCGTTGGCCTGGCTGCGGCCATCGATGCCGACTACGCCGACAAGGACGATTTGCTGCTGATTTGCGTGTTGAAGGGCGGCTACGTCTTTTTATCTGATTTGAGCCGGACTTTGCAACGGCCGCATCACCTCGACTTCATGGGGATTTCCAGCTATGGCGGCGGCACAACCAGCAGCGGTGCCGTGCAGATCATCATGGATTTGAAGCAGCCGCTAAACGGCCGTCACGTGCTCATCGTGGAGGACATCATCGACAGCGGCCACACGCTCAGCTACCTGCGCCAGAATTTGCTGGCCCGCCAGCCCGCCTCGCTCAAAATTTGCAGCCTGCTCAACAAACCGTCCCGCCGCGAGGTGGACGTCACGGTTGATTACGTTGGTTTTGATATTCCCGACGAATTTGTGGTAGGCTATGGCCTGGATTTTGATGAACTGTACCGTAATTTTCCGTTCATCGCCGTGCTCAAGCCAGAAGTTTTTGCCCATCTAAATTTGTAAAGATTGAACCGGAGATTGGGCCATTTTTTTGTAATTCGTTTGCCATACCGCGACCATAAAAATGGCTCAATCTTAGAAAGCGTGCCGCCTGATGAGCAGTGATTTGCCAGATTTATCCGCCTATGTTGGACGCTGGGTGGCCCTGGTGGGGCCGCAGGTGACGGGTGTCGGGGAATCGCCCGACGCCGCCCTGCAAATGGCGCGCCACAGCCGCCCGAAAGAACGATTTATCCTGCGCTTTGTGGACGATCCGGCGGGGCAGCCGCTGGTTTTGTCGCCGCTGCTGGCACGGTTACGGCCGTTATTCCACACCCAAGCCCAACCCATCTACCTGGTGGGCGGGGCGGTGCGCGACGCCCTGTTGGGGCGCGTCAGCCCCGATCTGGACTTTGTGGTGCCCGCCAACGCCATCAAGCTGGCCTTTGCCGTGGCCGATGCTCTGGGGGTGCCTGCCTACGTGCTGGACCGCGAGCGAGACACCGGGCGGGTCATCTTGCCCGAAGGGCGCACCAGCCTCGATTTTGCCCGCTTTCGCGGCCCCGACCTGGCCGCCGACCTGCGCGACCGCGACCTGACAATCAACGCCATGGCCCTGCCCGCCACGGCCACGACAACAGCGTCGCTCATCGATCCGCACCACGGGCAGGCGGACGTAAAGGCCGGTCTGGTGCGCGCCATTCACCAGAGCAGCCTGCGCGACGACCCGGTGCGGGCGCTGCGGGCGGTACGCCTGGGGCACCACCTGGGCTTTGCCCTGGCACCGGAGACGGAAACGGCCGTCCGCGCCACTGCTCCCCATCTGCATGAAAGTTCCACCGAACGCCTGCGGGATGAACTGCTGAAGCTGCTGGCAACGGCCGACCCCCACCGTGCTGTTGCCGACCTGGCCCGCCTGGGGCTGCTGGCCGAACTTTTGCCCGACATCATGGCCCTGACCACCGTTGAACAATCCCCGCCGCACCACGAGCCCGTCTTTGCTCATACCCTCGCCGTGCTGCGCTGGCTCACTCTGGTTGAGGATGCAATTGAACCGCAAAGAGAAGAAAGTAAAAACTCAGCGCCCTCAGCGCTCTCCGCGGTTAAAAAAATCGTCGAGCCGTATGCTGAAAAAATCCGGGCGATGTGGCAGGCGGAAGTGGATGGGGGGGTAAACGGCCGTCTCCTCCTTCGTTTGGGTGCGCTGTTTCACGACGTGGGCAAGGCGCAAACCCAGACCATCGAAATGGACGAGGGAATGGGTCAGCGGATTCGCTTCCTGGGGCATGAGCAGGTGGGGGCCGATTTGACCGGGCAAATTCTGCACCGGCTGTGCCTGAGCAACGAGGCGGTGGCCGTGGTGAAAAAAATTGTAGCCGGGCACATGCGGCCGCTGCACCTGGCCAACAGCGGGAGCAGCCCATCGCGGCGGGCCGTGTTTCGCTACTTCCGGGCATCGGCTGCCGCAGGCATCAGCATTGCCCTGCTCTCGCTGGCCGACCACCTGGCCACCTACAACGGCACGGGGCCAGACAAGGCGTGGCAGGCGCTGCTGCAGGTAGTGCAGGCATTGTGCCACCACTACTTTGAACGGCATGAAGAAACGGTGGCGCCGCCGCCGCTGGTAGACGGCCGACTCCTCATGGACCTGCTGCACATACCGGGTGGGCCGGAAATCGGCCGTTTGCTGCGGCTTATTCAGGAGGCCCAGGCGGCGGGAGAGGTGGATTCAGTAGAAACGGCCGTGGCCCTCGCACGCCAGGCCTCCACACACCACAAATCATAAGCCTGAAGATAGTTGTTTCATAAGAAATAGTAATTGATTGGAGCTATCTACCCGTGTGGAGTTTGCTAAAAAAAGATATACTTATCTACAGATAGGCCTTCTCTAAAGAATTTCAGCTTTAGAGCCACCTCATTAGTAACCACTTACGTCACATAGCAGACTGGTTTTTGACTATCTGCTGCCAACAAAAACTGGGGCCAACCACCCCAACGGCCTAAACCATTTCAACCATTTTCCACAGAGTATGAATGGAGGTACTCATGACAAAAGATACCCTAACGATTACCGATAACCGAACCGGCCGCACCTATGAAATTCCCATTCAGCACGATACCATCGACGCGAGTGCTCTGCGCCAGATCAAGGTCAATGAAGATGATTTTGGCATGATGAGCTACGATCCCGCCTTCAAAAATACCGCTTCTACCAAGAGCACCATCACCTACATTGATGGCGATAAAGGCATCCTGGAGTATCGCGGTTACCCCATCGAGCAGCTGGCCGAAAAGTCTAACTACCTGGAAACGGCGTACCTGATTTTGTATGGCGAACTGCCCACCAAAGAGCAGTACGATGAATGGGAGCACGTTATTCTGCACCATACCTTTGTGCACGAGAACATCACCCAGCTCATGAAGGCGTTCCGGCACGATGCCCATCCGATGGGCATGTACATCGCCACGCTGGCGGCCATGTCCACTTACTATCCCGAAGGACGCGACGTTTCTGACCCGTGGATTCGCACCAAGCAGATTCACCGCCTGGTTGCCAAGCTGCCCACTGTAGCGGCCTTTTCTTACCGCCACAGCCGTGGGCTGCCCTACGTCTACCCGGACAACGATTTAAGCTACACGGGTAACTTCCTCAACATGCTGGACAGGATGACGGAAGTAAAATACATCCCGAATCCGGTGTTGGAACGGGCGTTGGACGTGCTGTTTATTCTGCATGCCGACCATGAGCAGAACTGCGGCACGGCGACGATGCGGGTGATTGGGTCTAGCCACACCGACCCCTACACGGCGATGGCGGGCGCAGCGGCGGCGCTGTACGGGCCGCTGCACGGCGGCGCCAACGAAGCGGTGCTGCGCATGTTGGTGGAAATTGGCGATGTGAAACATGTGCCGGAATTTATCCAGGGCGTCAAAAATCGGGAGCGGCTGCTGATGGGCTTTGGCCATCGCGTCTACAAGAATTACGATCCGCGGGCGCGCATCATCAAGAAGGTAGCCGATGAGGTGTTTGAGGTGACGGGCAAGAACCCGCTGCTGGACATTGCTTTGGAACTGGAGCGGATCGCCCTGGAGGACGACTATTTTGTGCAGCGCAACCTGTACCCGAACGTGGATTTCTACTCGGGCATTATTTACCAGGCGATGCGCTTCCCCATTGCCATGTTCCCGGTGCTGTTTGCCATCCCGCGGACGATTGGCTGGCTGGCGCAGTGGGTAGAAATGTTGGACGATTCGGAGCAGAAGATTGCCCGACCGCGCCAGATTTTCCTGGGTGAGGCTAAACGGGATTATGTGCCGATGACGGAGCGGTAAAGCTGGTAATCGGTGACTGGTAATCGGTAAAAGTGAAGACGGCCGTTTCCCCGAAACGGCCGTCTTTTTTTGTCTAGTCGATGTGCTGCCGCCCGGCAAAACCGGTGTGCAGCTCGTGAAAAAACTCTACGCGATCTTCGCCATAGCGCCAGCAGAGATAGACGTCACGGCCGTTGCGCTCTGAAAGAAAGTCCAGCAGCCCGGCGTTTACGTCCTTGATGACCACGCCGTAGGCCCGAATTTTGCCCAGCATTCGCTCAATGGCCGCAAAATCCTGCGTCAGAACAGATAGCTCCACCGCACCGACGTTGCTGCGGTAATCCCCTAGCAGATGACCCATTTGCTGGGCCAGCCGCGAGGCACGGGCACGCCGCGTCAGCAGCTGTTTCATCAACGGTTCCAGTGTGGGCAGCAGAGCATTTGCTTCTTCAACGGTGTAATATTTCATCAGATTCCCATAAAAAAAGGGGCGTTTTCACGCCCCGTTGTTAGGTCAACAAATCTTGGGAATTGGCTGGTTTAGCCACAGCTGCAGCCGCCGCCAGAAGCACCGGCGCCGCCTGCTGTTTTGAAGGACGTAC
>CAUJGI010000408.1 GCA_963169155.1 Chloroflexota bacterium | reverse complement strand
GACGGCCTGGGCAGTGGGGCCAGCGACGCAGCCGATGCCGCGGCGGTGGATGCTGGCCTGGCCAACATGGGCCTGTCCGACTTTGACCTGGCTGGAGAAGATGTGTTTATTCCCTCACTTTCTGAGCCGCCAATTCCCTTTGCCCAGGTCATCATTGCCTTTTTGTACGTCATGCCCATTGCTTTCATCAACATCTTTTTTACCAGCAGCTTCATGCAGGAAAAGCTGGACAAACGGCTCTCTGTGCTGCTTTCTACGCCCGCCCGCCCGCTAGAGATCATTCTGGGCAAAATGCTGCCCTATCTCACCTTCTCGCTCATCTCCGTGGTGGTGATGACCCTGGTATTGGGTGGCAACGTTGGCGCGGCGCTGCTGATTTTTGTGCCGGTTATCCTGTTCATGTTTGCCATTTACCTGATGGTGCCGCTGTTCTACCGCACGTTTAAAGATACCACCTTCATCTCCATGCTGGCCGTGACGATTATCACCGCCTACCTGGTGTTCCCGGCGATGTTTAGCGGGGTGAATGACTTCAGCTACCTCTCGCCGCTGACACTGGCGGTGCAGATGTACCAGGGGGAGATGTTTACTCTGGAGCAGTACCTCTTCGCCACGGTGCCAATTGTGAGCATCTTCTCGTTTGCCCTGTATATTGGCACGCGGGTATTGAATGAGGAGTTTTTGCTTGGCTTCCGCCCACTGACGCGCAAGCTGGCTCAGGCGGTCTACCTGGCGATGAACCAGAAACGGCCGTTCCTCTCCATCTTCTTCCTTGCCCTCTGCTTTGTACCGATTGTGTACCTCATCCAGCTGGTGCTGCTGGCCGTGTCGCTGAACCTGCCGCTCGAAATGGCGCTGATTGCTGTGCTGCTGGCATCGGTGCTGGTGGAGGAAGTGGCCAAGTCCGTGGGCATTGTGGTGCTGTACCAGCGCAAGGTGGAACGGCCGTATCGCCGCATTTTCACTCTGGCTTTGATTTCGGCCGTGGGCTTCCTCATCGCTGAAAAGCTGCTCCTCTATCTTTCCCTCAGCGTGGTGTCGGAGGCAGCGCTTTCCACCGCCATTTTTAGCGGTGGGCTGCTCATCGTGCCGCTGATTGCCCACTTTGCCTTCACCAGCTTTGTCTGCGTGCTGAACGCACGCTGGCACGTGCGCTATCCCGTCGCCATCCTGGCTGCTGGGGTTTTGCACGTCACCTACAACCTCTTTATCCTGGGATCTGCCCTATGAACTTCAAACCACTCCTGGCTATCGTTAAGCGCGAACTGCGCTCTGTTACCCGCGAACGAACCATCATGATTGCTATTGGCATTCAGCTGTTCATCGCCTCTTTTTCATCGGTTATTCTCGTGGGGCTGCTGTCGTTTTACGACCCCAACACCATCGCCCAAAACAGCCAGGCGCGCATCCAGGCGGGCATTGTGGGTGATCAGGAAAGCCCCTTGTTGGATTACCTGCGTGCTGGCAACGTGCGCCCCATCTATTTTGACGATCCCGAAAGGGCTGACGCCGCCCTGGATCAAGGTCTCATCGATACGGTGCTGTACGTGCCGCCGGAAGATACGGCCGAAATCGCCCACATGCAGCTTTTCCTGCCCGAAGCCGAAACCCAATCCACTATTGTCATGATGCTGCTGCGCAAGCCGCTGGAGCAGTACGAAAACTACCTGCGCCGCGCGCGCGGCATCGAGGTGCGCTTTACCGATTTGGCAGGTAAGCCGTCTACCAGCTACGAATTTTTGTACGCCACCATCGTGCCCATCCTCATGTTTTTCCCTGGCTTTGTGGCGGGCAGTATGGTGGCCGACTCGGTCGCCAGTGAGCTGGAGCACGACACGCTGGACACGCTCTGGTCGGCCCCCATCAGCCTGGCTGAGATTTTTGGGGCCAAAATCCTGGCGGCGATGGTGCTGGCGCTTATACAGATTGGGTTGTGGCTGGTGCTGCTGCACTTTAACCAGATTGACGTGCAAAACACGGTCAACGTGCTCTTCCTGGCCGGGGTTGTGGCCGGGCTGAACGCCGTCGCTGCGGCCGTTATCACCACCTTCCTCAAGGATCGCGAGCGTGCTCAGTTCATCTACTCGTTGACCATCGTTTTGGTAGCGGGTGGTAGTGCGCTGATCGGCCGTTCTCCCATTACCCTGCTCACCCAGCTGGCCACCAACGACTACTACGCCAGCGGCGTGGATGTGGCGCTTTACGGTGGGCTGCTGCTGCTGGCCGCTGCGGCGTATCTACTTTTTGCCAAACAGCTGCTGGGTACAAAAATATAATCCTCAGGCATTTTCCCTGAAACTGCTTGAAGGTAACTTATTTTGGCAAACAGTTTCCGGGAAAAAATAGCCCAAAGTCCCGCCCAACGGTTTTTTCACGGCGATAGTTCGTTATTTTCACGGACTACTTCACGTCCCTATGCCATAATTTGCCCATCAATGAGTGCTTTTGGCGGCAAGCGCAGCCTGATCTGTGTTTGCCGCTGCCCACGATTAGGCGATTGGCGGCTAAACGGCCGAATGAACAGGTAACGTGCAAACAAACAGTACCGTGGATCCAATTGATTTTGATGAGCCATCCGAACGCGCTCACGCAGCGGCCGAACCCAAGTCGTTCGCGCCGATGCTTTTGTGGCTGGGCGTTTTGGGGTTGGTGATTTTGTTCATTCCGCTCTATCTCACGTCTAAAACCCTGGTTGAGGAAGTGGCTCGATTGGAATCTGAGGTTTTTTCCCGGCAAACGGCCGTTGCCGCCGCCCCTGAAGCTGGCCCCCTGGTGGTTACCTTAACGGCCGTTCACAACCAGACGCTCCAGATCGACACCATTTTGCCTACCCTGGTTTCCGAAAACGTCGACTGGCCCGGTGCGCTTTCTGCCGTGAACCAAGCTAACGATGACCAGATTCAGATCACCACTCTGGAGCAGTCCGGTAGCCAGCTGCTCATCCGCGGCCGGGCGGCCAGCGAGGATGCGGTGAACAGTTACACCCGCCTGTTAGAAGGCTCCGGCCAATTTGCTGCGGTTGAAGTGCAGTCGATTGTGCCGGTGGTCGGGCTGTTCCAGACGCCTACACCAACTGCGCCGCCGCCCCCGGCCACACCAACAACGGCCGTTACGCCCACCCCGCTGCCCACCGCTACCCTGATCCCCGCCACCCCCAAGCCCACCGCTACCGCCACGCCCAAGCTCACCGATGATTATGAGTGGGATGATGCCCACGCCAATCCCATTTTTGTTGGCGCGCCGCCGCAGGCGCATAATTTCTACCCCGATTTTGATGTTGATTGTGTGATCTTCCTGGCCAAAGCGGGCCGCACCTATGAGGTGAGTACCGACTTTTTAGCGCCCGGTGTAGACACTTTTCTTACCGTCACCTTTGGCGATGTGTCGCTCACCAACGATGATGCCCAGTTGGGCACACTGGGTTCCCGTGTAACGCTGCAAGCGCCGCCGGATAAAGACATCGAAGTGTCGGTGCAGGTGGGTAATCGTGGCGTTTACGGCCCGGACAAATGGTACGATTTGCAGGTGGTAGAAATTGTGCCCATCACGCCCACGCCAACCATCACCCCCACCAACGCGCCGCCCACCATCACGCCATCTCCCACCCCCAACCTGCGCGACAGCCACGAGCCAAACGATGTGGACCCCAACCCAATTGCCATTGGCGAGGCGCAAATCCACAACTTTTACCCTAGCGGTGATGTGGACAAGATTGGCCTGTTGGTGAAAAACGGCCGTTTCTACCAAATCGTTACCTCCCAGCTGGCCGTGGGGGTGGATACGGCCGTTACCGTCAATTTCAACGGCCAAAGCTGGCAAAACGACGACTACGACCTGCCTGGTTCCGGTAACCTGGCATCGGCCGTTTGCTTCCCGGCCCAGGCTGATGGCACGGCCGTCGCCACCATCAGCAACGTGGGGCAGCAGTTTGGCGGCAACAAAACCTACGTTGTGTCGGCGCAGGAAGTGCCATTCCTCACCGTGCCGCCACAGGCGATCAACTTTGGTACCGCCACCCAGGGTGGCAGCAATCCACCGGCGCAAACGGTGCAAATTGATGGCACCGAACCGCTGGCGTGGCAGTTCAGCACCGAGACGCCCTGGCTGATCGCGGCGGCGATCACCGGCACCACGCCATCGACCCTCAGCCTGACGGCCAACATTGCCGGGCTGGCCCCGGGTGTTCATGAAGGGGAATTTACCCTGGGCTGGGCCGATTTTTGCCGCCAGACCGTGCCCGTTTCGGTGACGATCGATCCGGTGACCAGCAGCCTGCCGGGCGGCAACGGCCGTTATTTCCCCGCTGCCAAATTTGCCTTGCTGCAGGACCAGACGATTGAATTTGTCATTCTGGTTACGCTGCAACCTGTGTCGGTGACGCCATAATGAACCAGTACCTGGAACTAGTGCTCGCCTATGTGCGGGAAAGGTGGATCGCCGCCCTGGCGGTGCTGCTCACCGTGCTGCTGTTAGTTGGCTATTTGCTGTTTACGCTAAACGTGCTGCTGCCTCGCTGGCGGCTGCGCACCGACCTGGTGGCCCAATCGGCCACGGCCGAAGCGCTTTACAGCGACCAGGCCCAGGCCGAGCAAGGCAGTGCAGGGCAGTTGGCGGGCCAGATTGCCACGGCCGAAGTCGAGTTTGATCAAAAAGCCACCCTCTTCCTGACTGAGGCCCAGGCAGCACTGTTTTTAGATGGCCTGTACGACAACGCGGCCAACTCTGGCGTCTCGATTGTGGCGCTGCAGGCCATGCCCCTGCCGCAAGCCCTG
>CAUJGI010000407.1 GCA_963169155.1 Chloroflexota bacterium | reverse complement strand
CGCCGCCTGGAGATTGCCCGCGCCCTGGGAGGTAAACCCAAGCTGCTGCTGCTGGACGAACCCACCGCCGGGATGAATCCGCGCGAAACGGCGCAAACCACCACCTTCATCAAGCGGCTGCGCGACGAGTTGGGCATCACTGTCCTGATGATTGAGCACGACATGAAGGTGGTGATGGGCATTTCGGAAAAGGTAACGGTGCTGGATTACGGCCGTAAAATTGCCGAAGGTCTGCCGCACGAAATCCAAAGCAACCCGGTTGTCATTGAAGCGTATCTGGGCAAAGGGGCAATGGCCGCTTTGATGGCCCAGGAAAAACAAGCCTAACCAAAACGAACGAGATGCAGCTGACGTGGGTCAACTGCCCCTCGCCAGTGCCACGAGAAAGATCATGCCATTACTCGAAGTCAACAACGTTCATGCCTACTATGGCAACATCCATGCCCTCAAAGGCGTTAGCCTCACGGTAGAAAAGGGCGAAATCGTTACGCTGATTGGCGGCAACGGGGCGGGCAAAACCACCACCCTGCGCACCATCACTGGCTTGATGAAGCCTCGCGACGGCCAGGTCATTTTCGATGGCGATGAAGTGGCCAAACACCCCGCGCACGAATGGGTCTCCCGCGGCATCGCCATGGTGCCCGAAGGGCGCGGCGTCTTTGCCAAACTCACCGTCGAAGAAAACCTGGAAATGGGTGCCTATCATCGCAGCGACAAATCCGGGATCAAGGCCGACATTGAAAAATCGTACAAGATGTTCCCGCGCCTGGGCGAACGGCGTACCCAACTGGCTGGCACCATGTCGGGCGGCGAGCAGCAAATGCTGGCCGTGACCCGGGCGCTTATGTCCAAGCCGCGCCTGCTGCTGATGGATGAGCCGTCGATGGGGCTGGCCCCCGTGCTGGTGGACGTCATTTTCGAGGCCATCGAAACGATCAATCAGGAAGGCATGACTATCCTGCTGGTGGAGCAAAACGCCCACATGGCGCTGCAGGTGGCCAATCGTGGCTACGTACTGCAAACAGGGCAAATCGTGCTCACCGACAAGGCTGCGGTGCTGCAAAAAGATCCCACGGTGCAAAAAGCGTACCTGGGGATTGAATAGTCTAGTTCTCTCTATTCTGCAACTTACGTTTTGCTGCCGCGAATGGCGCGAAACGGCCGTAGTCAGGCAGTTCTTGAACAAAATTTTTGCCACAGAGTAGTCGAAGGTTTGTCTGGCGTTGCTGAACGTGTTGAGCTTGTCGAAGCGGCGCCAAGCCTTTTCCTAAATTTCTCTGTGACTCTCTGTGTTTTCTCTGCGTAACTCTGTGTAACTCCTGGGAAAATGTAGGGCGATTTGGTAAACGCCGCCCGATTTACCAAATCGGGCTACAAATTCTCATCTGTGGTGGTGAGACCACTCATGAAGTCTCCCTTGAAAACAGGACACAGATTAACGCTGATGAACGCAGATAAAAATCTGTGTCCCTATCATTTGTGGTGGTGCGCCCACTCATGAACTATTCTGTGATCGTCACAGAATTGGCGCAAAACAAGCCTGACATTCGTAGAAATTCGTGGCTAAATTTTCTCGAAAGGCCGATCCCTCGATTTCTCAAGTCAAACTGCCAATCGGTTGGGTGGTGGCGCTGGCCCTGCTGGGGCTGTGTTTTTCTGCCTGCCGCACCAATTCGCTCACCTGCGATGATCCCCTGGGCTGCGTGGTGGTACGGCCGAATAATCCCGTGCGCATTGGCGTTTTGCTGCCGCTTTCCGGGGAAACGGCCGTTTGGGGCCAGGAACTGACACGCGCCATCGAGCTGGCCATTATGGACCGGAACAGCGAACTGCTGGGCCACGACATTGAGCTCGTACCGCTGGATTCTGCCTGCAATCCGGCCGTAGGTGAGCAAATCGTCGAAGCGATTGATGGCGACGACACCTTGCTGGGGCTCATCGGCCCAGCCTGCTCCGACGTGGCCCAGGCGGTGCTGCCCACCGTGCGCCGCAACAATTGGGTGCTGATCTCCCCCGCCAGCACCGCCCCCTTTCTCACTGAAAACCAGACCAACCTGGCCTTTTTCCGCACGGTGCCTACCCATTTGCAGCAGGCCACGGCCGCGGCCCATTTTGCCTATGAGGAGTTAGGGCTGCGGCAAACGGCCGTTTTCCACGACAATACCGAGTTCAACACGCTGCTCGCCCAACAGTTTAGCGATACCTTTACCGGGCTGGGCGGCACGGTGAGCTTCCAGGCCAGTTTGGACGCCGGGCAAACCGAGCCAGAAGGCGTGCTGGCCGAAGCCGCCAGCCACGCGCCGCAGCTGATCTACCTGGCTCTGTTTGAACCAGAAGCCGTCCTGCTGGTGAACAGTCTGGCCGGATCAAATACGCTGAACCGCGCCAGGCTCCTGGGCAGCGACAGCCTGTTCAGCGCCAGTTTTGCCAGTAAGATGGGCGACACCAACATGCTGGTTACCAGTCCGGCGTTTTCTGGCGACGCCTACAACGCATTTACCGCCTTTTGGACTATTCGTTACGAGGTGCCGCCCGGTTCGCCTGACCCCGTTTACGCCTACGACGCGGCGCTGCTGCTGCTGGAGGCCATCGAGACGGTGGCCGAGATGGGGCAGACGGGGGCGCTGGTGGTAGGGCGAGCCGCGCTGCGGCAGCAGTTGGTCTCTGGCGAAGCCGTCCAGGGCTTAAGCGGCGCGCTGCGCTGCGGCCCAACCGGGGAGTGTGCCGCAGCGGGTTATGGGGTCTATGCGTTAAGCCCAGACGCAGCCTGGCCGCCACCTGTGGTCTGGCAATATTTGAATGATCAACCGTAGGGGTGAGGCAGTTAGTTATGATGTTGTCTTGCAAAGCTGGCAAAACTCCAACTGCCTCGCCCCAACAGAAGGAACAAATGTCATGAAAATACGAATCCTTTCCGCCCATGACGTCCGCCAGGCCCTGCCGATGGCCGACGCCATTGCCGGGATGAAACACGCCTTTGCCCAACTCTCCACCGAACAGGCGGTGGTGCCGCTGCGTGGGCGGGTGGATGTGGCCCCGGTGGGCGGCACCACGCTGGTGATGCCTGCCTATCTGGCCCAAAGCGGCGATCTGGCGGTGAAGGTGGTTTCGGTGTTCCCGCAAAACAGTGCCCGGCGCGAACCAACAATTTATGCGGCCGTTCTGGTGCTGGATGCCGCCACGGGCCGTCCTCTGGCATTGCTGGAGGGCGGCACGCTCACCGCCATTCGCACCGGGGCGGGCGCGGGGGCGGCCACCGACCTGCTGGCCCGGCCCGACGCCAGCGTGGTGGCGATTTTGGGCAGCGGCGTGCAGGCGCGCACCCAGCTGGAAGCGGTCTGCACCGTGCGCCACATCCGGGAAGTGCGGGTGTACAGCCCCACCCACGAACACGCCGTCGAATTTGCCCGCCAGATGCGCGGCCTGGGACCCATTCCCCAGCTAATTCGCATTATGAGTAATGTAGAAACGGCCGTGCGCGGCGCAGACATCATTTGTGCGGCCACCACCAGCAGCAAACCCGTTTTC
>CAUJGI010000406.1 GCA_963169155.1 Chloroflexota bacterium | reverse complement strand
GCTGCTGGTCGTGATGTGGGTGGTGGGGCTGTGGTGGCGACAGCCACGGCCGTGGCGGCGGCGTTTGCCAGATTTTGTGGCGAGTGGCTATGCGGCCGTCCACACCATTTTGCCGCTGGCCCTCTATTTTGCCGGGCATTGGGCCGAATTCCAGGCACCGCTGAACCGCGTCACGATCATTGGCGAGCGGCTGGACAGCATGGCCGTGCTGGAAGGGCTGTCGCCGCTGGTCATTGTGCTGCGCCAGATGTGGCTGGCGGCACTGGGCTTTACTCAGATACCGCTGCGCCTTCTCTACGAACCGGGTGTGCCGCTGCTGATGTCGCTGGCGGCGGGTTTATTTTTCGCCGGGGTGGCCTGGAGCTTGCTGCGATTTGACGGCCGTTCTGCCCTGCTGTTCCTGCCCTTGCTGTCAGTTGTCTTTTTGAGTGGCTTCAGCCAGGATCCCCCTGCATCGCAGCGCTTCATTCTGGCAATGCCTGCGGTGGCGGTGCTGGTGGCCCGGCCGTTGGGTTTGGTGGGCGGCTGGCTGCGGCTGCTGTGGCCTGGCGGCAAAGAGTGGGTGAGGCTGGGAACGGCCGTGGTGTTGCTCTGGCTTACCTTGGTTGACATAACGTTTTACTTCGGCGACTTGTACGAATCCTACGTGCTGGGAGGAACCAACACCGTGGTGGCCAACGATATTGCCAGCTACTTGCAGGCTGAGCCAACACCACCGACGGTTTACTTCATCGGCTTTCCACGCATGGGCTATTACAGCCTGTCAACCATTCCGTACCTCGCCCCCGAAGCCGAGGCCATCGACGTCATTGAGCCGATCACCACACCCCCAACCTGGGCTATTACCGACCCGACACTGGCCATCTTTTTGCCGGAGCGGTTAGGCGAATTGCCATTTGTCCAGCAAGCATATCCCAATGGGGCCTACGAAGAAGTGCTCGATGCGGAAAATCAGCTGCTCTACGGCGTGTACCGAATAACGCCCTGACCCGCTTTTTTCAACTTGCCTTCCAATCAAAACCATCGGGGCGGCGCAGTTCCGTGCCAAACATGTAGCTGCTTTTGGCGGTCCATGCCTCTTCGCTACTGTCGTTGGCCAGATGGTCAAAAAAGCCCTGCACGCGGCTGTCCAACAAATCGATCTGGTGTAGGAGGATGGCTTCCAGCGTTTTGGGCACAACTGGCGAACCCCATTCCTGCGTGCCGTGGTGGGAGACGATGAGGTGGACCAGGTGGCGCAGTTGGTCTTCGGGGAAGTTGCCCAGTTCAGCGGCGGCTTTTTCCACCATAACAACGGCGCGGGTGATGTGGCCAATGAGACGGCCGTCTTCCGAAAAGCTGAACGATTTGCTGATGTCGTACTCAATTGCCTTGCCCATGTCGTGCAGCAGGGTGCCTGCCAGCAGCAGGTCGCGGTTGACAAACGGGTAATGCCCGGCCAGATGCTCGGCCAGGCTGGCCATGCTGAGGGTGTGTTCCAGCAGCCCGCCGATGTAGGCATGGTGCATGTTGCGCGCGGCGGGCGCATTGGCGTAATCACGCAAGAATGCTTCATCGAGCAGCAGATGAGAGACCAGTCGCTGCCACGGCTGGCCCAGGCTGTCGATTTTTCTTTGCAGTTCGGCAACCATCTCCTCCTGGCTGCGGCGGCTGGACGGCAGCAGCTCTTCCAGGGCCGGTTCCCGGTTCAGGTTCATGTCGGTGATGGTGATTTGCAGCGACTCCTTGTAGCGGACGGCGCGGCCGGTGACAAAGACAGGGCTGCCGGCCTGCGACCAGTTTTCGACGTAGCTGGGAATGTCCCAAAAGACAAAGGCCAGCTGACCGGTTTTGTCACGCAGGGTACCGAGCAGGTAGGGACGGCCGTCTTTGGTCTCGCGTAAAACAGAATCTTGAATCAAGAACGGCTCATTTTCCAGCTCATCCCCGACAGAAATATTGGCGGCAAAAAATGATTTCACAAATTCCTCTCAATAATTGTTCTGCCACAGTTTTGTTTGATTGGCTTTGTTGAAGAAATCACAGATTACTCAGATGACACAGATTTTCTCCCTGGTCTTTTATGCGGTTCTATGCGCCTTTTTCAGCAGGCACAGAAAAGTTGTGAGAATCTGTGTCAATTTGTGGCCAATCAATTTAGCGGCAAACGCTCTCTCAAACCAATAATGCGACAAAAATTCGCAGGCGATTGTAAGTGGATTTTGGTTTTCTGGCTACCTCTTTTACAATCAATCAGGAGCGGTTTGCTCTGTGAAGACAAGGAGTCTGCCCGGATGAAAAAATTAATTGTGGGAATTTCAGGAGCCAGCGGCGTGATTTACGGTATTCGTCTGTTGGCGCTGTTGCGAGATGTGCCGGACGTAGAGACGCACCTCATCATGAGTTCGGCGGCAGCTACCACCATTGGCCTGGAAACGGAGTACACCGCCGAGCAGGTCTTGCAGCTGGCCGATGTCACTTACCGGTTTAAGGATATTGCCGCGGCCGTTTCTTCCGGTTCCTTCAAAACGTGGGGCATGGTGGTTGTGCCTTGCTCAATGAAAACATTGGCGGGCATTGCCAACTCGTTCAGCGATAACTTGCTGCTGCGCGCGGCCGACGTGGTGCTGAAGGACCGACGGCGGCTGGTGTTGGTTCCCCGGGAAACACCGCTCCACCTGGGTCACCTGCGCCTGATGGTGCAGGCCACGGAGATTGGCGCGATATTAGCTCCGCCGATGCCCGCCTTTTATCATCGGCCGGAAGCCCTGGACGATATTATCAACCAGACCGTCAACCGGCTGCTGGACTTGCTCGACATTGAACTGCCGCAAGATTTGTTTACTCGCTGGCAAGGTGGCCAGCCCAAGCCTGGCCCAGGGGGACAGCCCTGACATGGCTGAGTTAACAGCGCACAGTCCACGCGAACTGGCACTTGCCTACCTGGCCACTCACCAGGTAATGACCCTGGCCACGACGGGGCCGCAGGGAGTATGGGCAGCGGCCGTTTTCTACGTCAATGATGGCTTCGACCTGATGTTCCTCTCCGCTGGACACACGAGACATGCGCAGAATATAACGGCCGTTCCCCACATCGCCGCCACCATCCAGGAAGATTATCGCGATTGGCAGCAAATCCAGGGCATTCAGTTGGAGGGTAAAGTAGCGCTGCTGACCGATGTTTCCCGGGAAACAGCCATTACTCGCTACCAACACAAATACCCGTTCCTGGCCCAGGCCGAGGCGACAATGCAGGCCGCGTTGGCCAAAGTGAACTGGTATGTTCTACGGCCAGACAGACTCTATTTTATCGACAACAGTTTGGGATTGGGCCACCGAGATGAGGTCGCCCTGGCGTAAACCTACAGACCTAAACGCTCAAAATTCTTGATGATCGTTTTGAGATAGCGGGCAAATTGGGGCTCATAGTAAAGAGCAACGGCCGCTTCTTCCTCATCAAACGTATCGGCAAAGGCCAAAATTTCCTTCACGTACACCGCGTCGGTGCGCATGATGGCATCTTGCAGCGCTTTTGGACCTTTCACACTCAGCAGTATCGGCGCGGTGGAGAGGGACTTGGCCTTGAGGGTGTCAATCACCTGGGCGCGGCGGGCCAACAGCAGCACGGCATTGATGGCGTTTTTGGAAATATGTTTGCCTTGCGTCTTGTATTCCTCGGCCATCGTGTCGATGAGTTCGCGCCAGCGGGCCTGCTCTTCTACCGAAAGATGGCGAATCATGTCCTTCAAAATGGTGAAGCGCATTTCCCGCTTGATAACCCGCAGCCGCTGCTTCTTCAGCTCGCGTCGGTAAACAACGTGCAGCGGAACATCCTGTTTCTCTTTTTTTTCTGGTCGTGCGACATAGATGGTTGTTTCCACCTGCTCAACGCGAACCAGGTGCGGGTATTTTTCCAGGAATTTGCGAAAGCTGCCTTCGGCGTAATGGCTCTTGTCGAAAACGCCCTTGCTGGATTCAGACATGTGCTGCTTAAGCACACTGGCCCGTACCCGATTTTCGCTGGCAAAAAGGTGCTGCAGCGATCGGTTGAGCAGGTCTTCTACCTGGGCGTCGGTAAGCTGTGGCGCGGGCACAATCTCTTCGTAATAGATGTACTGATCGCACAGGCTGGCAAAACTTTGGCTGGTGGTGTGGCGCACGCCCAGGCCAATCACCTGCTTGCCCCGTTTGCGCAGTGCCTGCACCAACGGCGTAAAGTCCCGATCGCCGGTCATGAGGACGTAGGTGCTGTACTGGTGCCCATCAATGAGCGTTTCCATGGTATCGACCACAATTTGCATGTCGGCCAGGTTTTTGCTGAAGTTGTTCAGGCGAATGGCAGATTGGGTGACAAAGCCAGCCGTGGCCAGATCGCGCATGAGCTGCTGATCTTGCCGCCAGTCGCCATAGGAATGCCGCAGAACGATACGGCCGTTGGTCAGCTTCTTGATATGCTCCAAAACCAGATTGACGTCAAACGACAAGTTGATCTGTTTGGCTCCAATAACCAGATTGTCTAAATCAAGCAGGATGGCCACATCATTGGATGAAGATGGCCTGTCATTTGAGAAACTGTCTTTCTTATTTGATTGGGTCGACATGCGTAACTTTTGTCTTCTTGCAGGTAAGATGATAGGCTGTGCGTATTCTACTTCATTCGTTGGTTCCCGCAATTGTTTCCCGTGAAACTTGCGCTAGAGCGTTGTTTCCCGTGAAACATACGGGCGGTCCCGTCCGCAAAATCACCCCAACAAACAAGGTGACTTACGGCCGTTTTACTATTTTTCAAAACCATGTTACCATAATGTCATAATACTATGTCAAGTAGTTGGCAAACTTTGTGTTTATTGGTTCGAAAAACGGCTGCCAATTACATACCTGAAGTGGGTTCTGGAGGTAGACAATGGACCGTGAAAGTTTGGTTTGGTCGGGAAAACCGTGGCAGGCGTTTAAAACATTTGCCATTATCTTTTCGTTTGTGATGAATCTGGTACTGCTGCTCGTGCTCCTCATTGCCGCTCCGCTGATTCTACCCATCGTTAATTCTGTGGTTGATCCACTGGTGGGTGGCCTCACCGACAGCTTTGTCGACATGAGCACGGCCACCATATCACAAACGATCCGGCTCGATACCACCATGCCCATTAGTTTTACCTTGCCTTTGCAAGAAGAAACAAACGTTGTGCTTGTAGAAGCTGTTCCGCTCACGATTCCTGCACAATTTTCGTTGCCTGGGGGTGGGGGGCAAATTAATGGCAACGTGAGTTTGGAGCTTCCTGCGGGATTAGAATTGCCGGTTGCGCTTGATCTTGCCGTAGATGTTAACCAAACAATACCGGTTGTAATGGATGTTCCTGTGCAGATTCCTCTACAAGATACAGATTTAGGGGGACCATTCAACACTTTGCGCGGTTTGTTTGAGCCATTAGATCAATTAATTAAGGGGCTGCCGGGCAGCAATGAAGAACTGTTTGGCCGCGTCACGCAAGGCAGTCAACCCGGTCTCGCGCAGGACACGGCCGCGCGCTAGCCATTAACTGCCCATGACCCATTCCGACACGCCGCCCGTCTGCGATTACGAGGGCTCCGACTACCGCACCCGCTTCTGGGAAGGTCAGGGGCGCGACTACGAAGACCAGGTAGAACGCATCGCCTTGCGCCGCCTCATGCCACCCACCGGAGGTACCCTCATCGAAATTGGTGCCGGGTTTGGCCGCCTGGCTGATGAATACCGGGGTTACCAAAAAGTTGTCCTGTTTGATTACTCCCGCTCGCTGCTGCGCGAAGCCCAGACCCATTGGGGCGACGACCCGCGCTTCATTTACGTGGCGGGCAACTGGTACCAGATGCCGTTTGTGGCGGGT
>CAUJGI010000405.1 GCA_963169155.1 Chloroflexota bacterium | reverse complement strand
CACGTCGGGAATTGTTCTAAAAATTAAGGCAAAAACACCAATGAGCAGCAAAAAAGCCACCACGGCGTTGAGCACCTGCACCACCGGCAGGGAACCGGGCAGGGCTGCCTCAATTTCGCTGCCTAAGAAGGCAACGGCCGTACTCAACCCCAGCAAGATCAGCAGCAAAACGCCCAGCCCCAGCACCATCACAAACGAAACAATCCGTTTTTGAATAGTGTGCCTAATGCCCTGCTCAGGGTCAGGCATGACGTTCCACACGGTATTCATCGCTTCCTGGAGCTGGACAAACACGCCCGACGCGCCAAAAAGCAGCACCACCGCACTGGTAATGGCGGCCAGCGACAGCCCGGCGGGCTGATTAGCGGCGCTCAACATTTCCACCACATCGCGGGCACTTGTCGAACCCATCACCCGCCCCAGCTGCCGGATAATTTCCTGGCGCACCTCTGCCTCACCGGCAAACTGCCCCACCAGGGCAATGAGCAAAACCAGCAGCGGCGGAACAGACAAAACGGCGTAAAAAGCCAGCGCTGCGGCCAGTTGGGCAGCTTTATCTTTTTGCCATTCGGCGAATGTTTCTTTAATCAGGTTGATGTTTCCGACCTCCTTGATCTAGATTGGGCCAATCTTCGAAGATTGGCCCAATCTCGTTGGTAGACATAGTGGCTGCCCGACTGACTAAACGTTGCGGTCGAAGGGGCGAGATGGGCTCTGGGTTTGGCTGCGGCTTTCCGTTGTTGGCGTCTGCCCTTCAGGCTGGCCCCGTTCACCAGACGGCCGTAACCCTCTTTTATCCGCCTCTTCTTTAGCCGTTTCCACGGCCGCATCTTTCGCCTCAGTGGCCACGGCTTTCACTTTCTCGGTGGTTTCCTTCACGGTTTCCTGCACCCGATCTTTCGCCTGGTGCACCAGCTCATCCCGCCGCTCGCCCATCAGCCGATTTTCGGTGGGGGTGCCGGGCAGCGCCAGCCCCACCAGCGCGCCGACAGCCACCGCGGTGGCCCCTACGGCCAGCGGATTTTCGTTCATCGTGGCCCAGAAGGTGCGCTTGGTCTGGCGCACACCTTGCTGGGCACGGAGACGGAGATCAACGGCCGTTTCCTGAGCCTGATGCCGAGCTTCCTCAGCCGAATGCCGCACAGATTCGGTGGTCTCGCTCACGCGGTCCTGCACGGTGTGTGCCATTTCACTGGCCCGGCTTCGCACCTCATCCATCGTTTCGTTGATGCGCTCCTGACCCTCTTGAACCAGGTCGCGGGCACTGTCGCGAGCGCTGCGCTGGCTTGCGCCACTGTCGGTGTAGCGGGTCGAGGCCGGGTAGTAAGTGCTGCCACCGGTATACGGCCGCTGACGATCATCAGCGTAGGGATGCTCGTCATGGTTGTTATCGGCCATGATCAGCCAGCCCAGCCCGACCCCAATGAGGGCCGCCGGAACCGGGTTTTCCTTCACGGTTTGCACAATTTTGCTGCGCCAACTCTTCACTTCATATTCTGCACGATTTGTCATTTCTTCCACCTTTCCTATGGTTGCGTCTCGGATTGTTTCTTTGGTTTGCTGTTTCAGCCGTGCCGGAGACAACCGCTCTTGAATCTGGTCGATGGTTTGCCCCAGGCGGGCACGGGTTTGTTCAATTTCGGCCCGAATCTGGGCCGGATCGTTTGAATCATTGCCGGTGGGATAACCCGACCGGCTCTGGGTTTGCGGGGTTACAGCTGTTCGGTTAGCCATTCTTTATCCTCCTGGAGCGTTTCAATTGTTTGCGTGGGCCTGGGATCAATGCGTTTTAACGCCTCCAGGCCGGTCCAGCCCATCACGCCAGCCACGATAGCCAGGCCAACGCCCACCAGCAGCGCCGATGCCCAGAGCGGAATCAGGGCCGCCAGCCCCAGCACCAGCGCGGCAACGAGGCACATCAGGGCCGCATTGGCCAACACCGCCGCCACGGCCAGAACCGCCACTTCGCGCCCGGCTTTAGCCGCTTTCTGGCTCATTTCTGCTTTGGCCAGCTCAACTTCTTTACGCACCAGTACGCTGGCCCCGGTGGACAGGTTGGCGAACAACTCGCCCAACGTTGGTTCACGTTGGCGGGTTTGCCGGTAATTTTGCTGATTAGAATAGGTTGTCATGGTTGCTCCTTGGCCTAACCTTGCACCCGCTGCCGGGGAACGGCCGTTTGGGCCGGTCGTGGTGCGGTGTAGGTCTGGCGGTAGGGTTCCTGGTTGGTGCGGTAATCGGGTTCCGGTGCCGAGCTGCGCAGGAACCGGGCGGCCAACAGCCCCAGGGTAAACGCTCCGCCAATGAAAATTTCCGGCTGGCGGCGGGCAAAATCTTCAGCGTCGTGCAGCAAATCGTCTAAATTGTGCTCCTGCAAATAGCCAGAAGCCCGATCGATCTGATCGGCCACCTTGTTGCTGTAGCTGGCAATCGCGCCCTGATCTTGCTGGCGCAGCTGGCGGCTCGTCTGGCGCAGCGATTCAGCCAGCCCTTCGAGCTGCCGGGCCGCTTCGTCTTTCTGGCTGGCCAGGGCAGACTTCGCCTGCTCACCCACCTGGCCCGCCGCCGCTTTGGCCTCGTTGAGCATTTCGCCGCTTTTCTGCTTCACTTCTTCACGGATGGGATCCACTTTTTCTTGAACGGCACTGACGGCTTTATCAACATTACTTTCACTTTTATCTTCTACTCTTCGTGTATGTTCGTTCACCAGTAATCAATCTCCTTTTGCTAAGGTTAAATTTTCCTCTACTTCGATTGTAAGGAGACGAAGGGCCAAAATGAATGTATCAATTAATAGAAGGAGGGCACAAAAAGGGTACAGGTTAATTTACGAATGGAGTGCCGGGCTGAGGGATGCCCGGCGACGGGATTAACGGAATTAACGCCTACGGGCAGGTACATTGGCAGGCTCGGCGTCTGCCTGGCCACCACCGGTCCTGGCCAACGATGGTTTAGCCGCCGTTTTTCAGATTGGGCCAATCTTATTGGTCTTTAAAAAATTTAACGGGCAATGCTTGGACCCCCACCCTAACCCTCCCCCTGCGAGGG
>CAUJGI010000404.1 GCA_963169155.1 Chloroflexota bacterium | reverse complement strand
GGTGGGCAACGAGGCGGTCGCCCTGGCGCTGTTGGGGCTGGGGGCGGATTGTTTGATCAGTGGACTGAGTACGGCCGTTCCTGAACCATACGTGGCGCTGACCCGGGCCTTTTTCCAGGGCGACATGGCTGAGGCGCAGCGGCAGCAGCGGCTGATCAACCAGCTGCTGGCCCAGCTGCCCAACGGGGCGCGTATTGGGGCCATCAAGCAGATTTTGACCGGGCGCGGTATTCCGATGGGCACAGCTGTGCCCCCTCGGCCGATGCCGGATGGGGATGTGTGGGCGGCGGTACGGCCGTTGCTGGCTTAAGTTCACCGAGCATAACGATGAAAAAACTGCTGCTTTTTGATATCGACGGCACGCTGATCCGCAGCAATGGCGCGGGGCGGCTGACCCTGGCTTATGCCCTGGAGAAGCGCTTTGGCACGGCGGGGCCGCTAGAACATTACAACATGAGCGGCAAAACCGACCCGCGCATCATCACGGATTTGTTAACGGCCGTGGGGATTTCCCCCAAAGAAATTCAAACAAACCTGCCCGCCATTTATGAGCTGATGGCCGAGCATGGTCAGGACATTTTTGCCCAGAGGGGAATCACCGCCTGTGTGGGCGTGCCCGAACTGCTGGCGGCGCTGAATGCCCGCGACGATGTGCTGCTGGGGCTGCTCACGGGCAATTCGCAGCTCACGGCGCCGCTTAAGCTGACAGCGGCGGGCATCGATCCGCTGCAATTTAAGGTAGGCGCTTATGGTTCCGACGCGATGGATCGCAACGAGCTGCCCACCCTGGGTATGGCGCGCGCCAATCAGTTGACGGGTGAATTGTTCGATGGTAACAATACTGTCATCATTGGTGACACTCCGGCCGATATTTTGTGTGCCAGAGCCGGGAAGGCAACGGCCGTTGCCGTGGCCAGCGGCTGGCACGCCGCTGCTACCCTGGCCGAATATCGCCCTGATTTCCTGTTTGAAAACTTTGGGGACACGAGCGGCGTGCTAGACGCCTTGCTGCCTGCGCCGGAACGGCCGTAGCCGGTTCTGATTGTGGGCTTTTGTACTGGAGGGATTTGTCGGTGGAAAAAAAAGAAATTGCCACGCTGAAGTTCGACAGCACCAAGCCAACCCGCTTTACCTTCAAGCTGCTGCATGACTGGGTGGTCTGGCAGTATCCCAAAAAAGCCGACAGCGGTTACATGGGGGCCGTACACCCGCCCCTGGAAAATCATGGCTGGATTCCCGCCACTATCCAGATAGAAAAACAGGTGGCCTTGGTGTATGGCCACCTGTCTGAAACCTTTGCTTCGCCTGAATTGGCCGCTGATTATTTGAATGCAAACGGCCAGTCCCCTGAGTAGATTCCTAAATAATCGTTCCGTTGGGAATGATTGCATTTTTGGGAATGATGATAATGCCTTCGCGGGCGACCCAGTTAGGCCCTTCGCCATCCGGCCGTTCCGGGTTGTCTTGAATCACCACATTACGGCCGATTCGGGTGTTTTTGTCGATGATGGCCCGGGCAATTGTTGAGCCTTCCCCAATGCCAATGTCGGGAATCCCCTTCTGCCGGTTCTCCGCCAGCATCTCCTCCGTTTCGTAATAATCGGCTCCCATGATGATGGAAGAGTTGATGCGTGTCTCTGCTTTGATAATGCTGCGCAGCCCGATTACCGAGTTGTTAATGATCGACCGGGAGATGCGGCAGCCGTCGGTGAGAAGGACTTTGTCCAGGGTGGTGCCATCCAGTTCCGAGGCGGGCATGAAGCGGGGGCGTGTATAGATGGGCGTCAACGCCCTATAAAAATCGAACGGAGCATCCGGCTGGGCCATTTCCAGGTTTACCTGGTAAAAACGCTGGATAGTTCCGATGTCTTCCCAGTATCCTTCAAAAATAAACCCTTGCAGCCGGTGGGTATTCATCGCCTGAGGAATGATGTCCCGGCCAAAGTCATTGCCTTTGCCTTCAAGCAGTTCAAAGAGCACATCGGTGTTGAAGACGTAAATCCCCATCGAGGCCATGAACGGCCGTTCCGCGCCCGGCCAGCTTTCCATTTTGTTCAGGTCTTCATCCGTCTTCGGCTTTTCGTGGAACTCCACAATGTTATGCTGGTTGTCCAGCTTGAGGATGCCCAGGCCAGAGGCCACGTCGCGGCCTACCGGCTGCACCGCCACCGTCACGTCAGCCTTTGAGTCGACGTGCTGCTGCAAAAATTTCCGGTAATCCATCCGGTACAAATGGTCGCCAGCCAGAATGAGCGTGTACTGTGCCCCAGCCTGCCGGATTTCAATCGACTGCTTGCGCACGGCATCGGCCGTTCCCTGGTACCAATCGACGCTGGTTGGCTTTTGTTCAGCCGCCAAAATTTGCACCCATCCCGGCGAGAATACATCCCGGTTGTAGGTACGATGAATGTGCCGGTGCAGGGATACCGAGTTGAACTGGGTCAGAATTGCAATTTTTTCGATCCCAGCGTGCAGACAGTTGCTCATGGGAATGTCGATCAACCGATACTTCCCAGCGAGTGGTACGGCCGGTTTTGCCCGTTCTTTGGTCAATGGATAAAGGCGCGTGCCTGCGCCACCACCTAGGATTAGCCCGAGTACGTCTTGCATTTGCATGTGGAAAATCCCCTTCCGAAAAAATATTGACAGAAAAGTATACTTTTTATGCTCCCCCAGGTAATTAAAACAGAGAAATCCTATTTAGGCCAATTGTGCTCGATTAAGTCTGGTATGAGACACGGCGCTAGAACTGCAACCCCCGGCAGCCTGTCTGGTATAATCAACGTTGTTAATCTTCGTCTTGTTAACCTGTGATGATCGTCATGGTTTGTGATAAGATGCAGGTGGTTTAATAGCGTGGTTGCTTGGTTTTCGTTCACGAGGCATAGGCCCGGAAAATTTTGTAAGATGACGCTCTTTGGCTTTTGTGAGAGCAAAAAACCAATAGTGCGCAAAAGGTAACGATTTTTAAGGAGAGTTTATAATGGCAGGTTTAGGTGTTCCTGAACTATTGATTATTTTGGCCGTGGTGCTGCTCGTTTTTGGCGTCGGCCGGATCAGCCGCATTGGCTCTGAATTGGGCAAAGGCATCAGCGCCTTCCGTGAAGGCGTACGCGATGGCAAAAAAGATGAAGAAGAAGCCAAAGATATTGAAGCATAGGGTTTGATTTAGAAACTTATGGACAGCTTTTTTGGTATCGGTTTTCCGGAGCTTGTTCTTATTCTCATTGTCGCTGGCATCGTGATGGGGCCAGAGCGCATTGGGCAAACGGCGCGTTGGCTGGGCCGCACCACGGCCCAGCTGCAAAAAATATCGCGTGGTTTTATCCGCCAGCTCAACCATGAGCTGGACAATTCTGGTGATGGCCAGGCGCTGCGGGAGACGATGCAGGAGCTGCAGCAGCTGCGCCGCGAGCTAACCGATTTACGTGGTGAAGTGAACCAGACAACGCTTGGGGCTACCCAGGCGGGCCGGCAAGCGTTTAAGGAAATCGAGAACAGCATTAAGCCACCAGACATTAAGCCGCTTAAAATGCCACAAGCGCCCTCTCAGCCAGAGGCTGCGCCGAGTGTCCTCAGCGATAAAAATGGCGCTGGGCAACGTGAAGCTGAGACAGATACGGCCGTTTCCCCCCTCCCTGGTGTGGTTGATATTGCGGATGATCCCGAATAATGGCTAAAGCAACTCCCCCCGTAAAATCTCTGGAAAACGAAGATCAATTGTTGGGCACTGGCAACCTCACCCTGCTGGGCCACCTCAACGAGCTGCGCATTCGGTTGACCTACATCGCGGTGGCTCTGTTGGTGACCACGGCTTTGAGTTTTGCCTTTGCCGAACCGATGCTGCTGCTTTTATTGGAACCTTATGCTGAAAGCATTAACGGAGAGGTGGAGCTGCAAACGCTGGAGCCAACCGAAGGTATCGAGACCTTTTTTAAGGTGTCGCTGCTGGCGGGTTCCATCCTGGCTATGCCGATAATCCTGTATCAGTTCTGGCAGTTTATCGTGCCCGGTCTAACCCCTAATGAAAGGCGATATGTATACATCTTTCTGCCCAGCACCTTACTCCTGTTCGCGCTGGGTATCTTGTTTGCCTGGTTTGTTTTAATTCCTGCGGCCGTTTTTTTCCTGGCAAACTTCCTGGGCACTATCTTCAAAACAGACTGGACGCCCAGTGGTTACATCGGTTTTGTCCTGCGCATGGTGTTTTGGATTGGCCTTGCATTTGAGATGCCGGTGATTATTTACTTTGTGGCCCGGGTGGGCGTGGTAACGGCCCAGACTTTGCGTGAGCAGTGGCGCTTTGCCATTGTGGGCATCGCCGTGCTGGCGGCCATTATCACCCCGTCTATCGATCCGGTGACGATGATGCTGACCATGGCACCGCTGATCGTGCTCTATGTGTTAAGCATTGGCCTGGCGTCAATCGGTCAGCGCCAGTTTGAGCGTTCTGTGGCTATTGATTGAGATTTAGCGTGTAAGCAGCAATCCAGCCCCCAACAAAGCCAAACAGATGGGATTGCCAGGAAATCCCATTCCCCTGCGGTAAAACGCCCCAAATGATCCCGCTATAAAGCAGCAGCACCACCAGTGCGATGGCGATTGAGCGGCAGCTGCGCTCAAAGTAGGCGGAAAGCAGCAAGAAGCCAAAGTAGCCAAAAATCAAACCGCTGGCGCCCAGGTGCACCGAATTTGTTGGGCCAATGAGCCATGTGCCCAGCCCGCCGACCAATACCACAATGATCGTCACCGTGAAAAAGTTGCGCACAGGACGGGAAAGCAGGATGATGCTGCCCAGAATTAGGATAGGGCCTGTATTGGCAATGAGATGCTGAAAGCCCCGGTGCAGAAACGGCGCCCACAAAATGCCCCATAGCCCCACCAATGAGCGCGGATGGACGCCAAAGTTATCCAGGGATTCGCCGAAGAGCAGCTGATCGATTACTTCAATAAGCCACAGAAGCAGGACAAAACCGCCAACAAGGGCGAGCGGCCGTTTCAGTTGAAACCATAAATCGTGACGTGTTTCTTCTTGCATCTTTTACCTCTGGGCGTTGGCTACCTGGGTGGATTTTACCATACTGTTTGTGATTTGCTTCACAGATACGACGGCCGTTATCCCCAGCCCTACCTGCACAACACGGTACGAGTGAACAGGGAATCGAGTTGCCAAAGCGCTTTTCGGGAATTTGGTCCAAACGTGAAAGAAAAGGACAATCAAGCGGCATGATTTTCTGCTTATTGAGGTGAGACTATGTTCAAAAAGGTGTTGCGGCGTTCAGTCATGGTGGGTTTGATGGCGGCTTTACTGCTGTTGGTGGCGTGTTCATCGGACGGGGGATTCCCCTTTCTGGGCTCCGTCCAACCATCTTCGGCCGATCCCACGCCCGGCATTGTGTTTGTGACCACCCGCCATGTGGAGCGGAACAACAGCATACACCAAAATTGGGAGCTGTACCTGGTGCAGCCCGATGGCACCGGTCTGACCCGTCTGACTGAAAATGATCGGGTGGATACCAGCCCGTCTTGGTCGCCAGACGGCCGTCAGATTGTGTTTCGTTCCCGCGTTGATGGCAGCGCCGACATTTTTGTGATGGATGCCAACGGCGAGAACTGGCACAACCTCGTTAACGATCCGGCCGATTCAATTTTTGATGAGTTTTACCCGGAATGGAATCCGCAGCGGGAGTTGATTGCTCTGTACACCGATCGGTTTCTCGGGCCAGATTCTGGCTGTGCAGTGCACCGGTTGGCCATCATGCCGCTGGCCGGTGGCAGCGACGACATCAGGGTTTTGGAAAACCCGAAGGCCGCTCAGGAGACGTTGGGCTGGTCCCCAGACGGCCGTCATCTGGCCTTTAGCTCGCACTGCAACACGGGGCAGGGCAGCGGGGTGGAACTGTACGAGTGGGACATTGACACGGACGAAGTGACCCGGCTAACGGATGATGGCCATATCAATGCCTCGCCTGCGTATTCGCACGACGGCCGTTACCTGGCTTACCAATCAGTCCGTCCTGGTACCAGCGGCGCGGATGTTTTTGTGCTAGACCTGGAAACCGGTGCCCTGGCCAACCTGACCAACAGCCCAGACGCCAAGGATTCACATCCCACCTGGTCCCCGGACGACAGCCAGATTGCCTTTGTCTCCGACCGCGACGGCAACGACGAAATTTACGTGATGGACGTTATTCTGGAGCCGTTTGCCAGCAGCGCCAATCCGGTTAACCTGACC
>CAUJGI010000403.1 GCA_963169155.1 Chloroflexota bacterium | reverse complement strand
CGCTGAATCGCCGGAGACCATTTATCAAAATAAGCATGGTTAACGCTGTAAAAAGCCGGTGGCTCTGGCAGCCGCATATTCTCATGAGACAGCAGAAATTCGCCCAATTCCGGGTCTAACGTAAAGCCGTGCACACCCTGCCCGGTGGTGTATACCAACATCGTGCTGGAACCGTACAGCACATATCCGGCCGCCACCAACCGGCGACCCGCCTGCAGCACGTCTTCAGCCCGCCCGCGCAAATCCCAATCCACACAGCGGTAAATGCCAAAAATCGTGCCAATGCTGACGTTTACATCAATGTTTGAGGAGCCATCGAGAGGATCATATACCAGCACATAAGATCCCTTTTTGAAAGGTTCGGGGATGTGAATAATCTCGTCCCGCTCTTCCGACGCCATCGCGCACAAGCGACCGGTATGGTCACAGACGCGGAAAATAATATCGTCGGCAAAAATGTCTAGCTTTTGCTGCTGCTCTCCCTGGATGTTGGTAGCTCCAGCCCGTCCCAGGATGTCGACCAGCCCGGCGCGATTTGTTTTGTGGGCGATCACCTTGGCGGCCAGGGCAATGTCGTAAAGAAGGTTGGTAAATTCTCCACGGGCATAATCTGGCTGATAATCTAAAATAAAGCGCTCAATTGTCACAATTTTGGACATGCTTTGTGCCTCCTCTCGCGGTTATTTGTAAAAGTGGGAAATAGCGGCACAGTCGAGGAAATGATTGTGGGAAAATCACCTCGCTGGCCGCAAGCTTGAACGTTTGCATCATGCGCCGCGCTCAAAATCTTTTCACGACAACCGGCGTCCGTTTACTTCGTGCTACAGAAACAGCTGCGCCAGATAGTAAGCAATGGCCACAGTCCACATGAGCGAATCAATCCGGTCTAAAGCGCCACCATGCCCAGGGAATAGATTGCCAGAATCTTTGACGCCTGCCTCTCGCTTCAGCAAAGAAATGCTTAAGTCACCGACCGTGCCCAGCGTAGAAACCAATAGGCCAAGCGCTAGAGCAGGAAAAAACTCAATATCCAGGAGGGAGCCGATGAGTATGGTAAACAGTGTCCCTAAAACGACGCCCCCGAAAAAACCCTCAACCGTTTTATTGGGGCTGAGCCGCGGCGTGAGGGCATGTTTGCCCAATACAACTCTGCCTGCCATAAAACGACCCACCAGGTACGCGCCAGAGTCAGCAATCCAGGTACTCAGCATTGCCAGCATGGTCCACTGCCAGGCCATCTCGGGCATGGCGCGCAGGCGGAAAAAGTGCCCACAGACCCACCCAAAGAGAATGAACCCAGCCATCAGGGCAAACCAGTCGGCCGGTACGGTTTGGCTGATGCGCCTTTCATACTGCCACAAAGCATAGATGGCCACTAGGAACAGAGTGACAAACAGCAGCGGCGCAAACAGGGATTGATTGGGCCATTGCGCCAGCAGCCACTGAATAACAACAATAGGTACCAGCAAAAACGATGGTACCGACCAGCCGATGTTTTTAATCAGATGAATATATTCTAATGTTGCGAGCAGCAGAATAATAGCAAGGGGAATGAAGTAAAACAGGCCACCCAGGTAGATCAGGTATAAAGCCAATGGCCCAAGGGTGAAAGAAATTAAGGCACGTTGCAAGAACATAATTTAGATGGCGGGTGAGTTACGGCCGTTTCCCAAACCGGCCAAAGCAAATCAGGGCGTTTCGGTAACCAGACCAAACCGCCGTTCACGCTGATTAAAAGCCACAATCGCCTCGTACAGCTCTTCGCGGCCGAAATCTGGCCAATAAACCGGCGTAGGGTAAAACTCGGAATAGGCAGCCTGCCAGATGAGGAAATTGCTGATGCGCAGCTCACCGCTGGTCCGAATGACCAGGTCTGGGTCGGGCAAACCACACGTGAATAAATAGGAACTAAACAGACTCTCCGTAAGAGTCTCCGGGGCAATCTGGTCCGCCAGCATCTGGCGTACGGCGTGCAAGATTTCGGCCCGCCCCCCATAGTTAAACGCCACATTGAGAATGAGGCGGTCATTGTTTTTGGTCAGTTCAATAGCCTTACGCACCTTGTTCTGCAAATCTTGCTCCACCCCGGCCAAGTCGCCCAGGTGGTGTAAACAAACGCCCTGCTCATTTAGTTCGTTCAGCTCTTGATCCAGAACGCGGGCAATGATTTTCATCAGGGCACGTACTTCACGTTCGGGACGCCCCCAGTTTTCTGTGGAAAAGGCGTAAATGGTGAGAATCTTGACACCAAATTCAACGCTGGCATTGATGATACGGCGTAAGTTTTCTGCCCCGGCGCGATGACCCGCATGTCTGGGTAGGTTGCGCTTCCGCGCCCAACGGCCGTTACCATCCATGATAATCGCCACGTGCTGCGGGATGCGATACAGTTCTAAATCCAGGGACTTGTCGTTATTTACCATACCCACCACTATACTTCCATAATCTCTTTTTCTTTCTGGCTTCCTAACGCGTCAATCTCATGCACATATTTATCGGTTAATTCTTGCAGCTCATCTTGACCCCGGAAAAATTCGTCCTCGGTGATCATCGATTCAGTCTTGAAATCGCGTAAATCGTTGAGCGCGTCACGACGCACGTTGCGCACGGCTACCTTACCTTCTTCGACGCGGCGGGCCAGCAGTTTGGTCAGGTCGCGGCGGCGCTCCTCCGTCAGGCGCGGCAAGTTCAGACGAATAATTTTACCGTCGTTATTGGGCATAAGGCCCAGGTTGGATTTCAAAATGGCGCGTTCGATGGCCGAAATGGCGCTGGCGTCATACGGCCGTATCGCCAGCTGCTGCGGTTCGGGAACAGAAATCGCAGCGATCTGAATCAGATTCATGACCTGGCCATACATTTCCACTTCCAGCTTTTCGATCAGCTGCGGCGAGGCCCGCCCCGTCCGATAACCGGCTACGTCCGCTTCCAGAGATGTTATGGCCCCACGCATGCGACTTTCAGCCTCTTGCAAAAGCTCACGTATCATTTCAACCTCCTCGGGAATCGTAAATTGCAAATTTTAACGCAAGGCAGAAACCCATGCACCACATGTTGTCCGGTGTCGGGATCTGCCTATTAGTATACCGATTATTGACCCAACTCACACATTGCAGATGGTGGTTCCGATCGATTCGCCCAAAAGCAGCCGCTTGACGCTGTTTTCCTGCCAGAAATTAAGCACGACAATCGGCAGGTCGTTATCCATGCACAGGGAAACGGCCGTACTGTCCATCACCCGCAGCCGCATGTTTAGAAAATCAATGTAAGAAATCCTGTCAAACCGCTTGGCGTCGGGGTTTAAGACCGGATCAGAGTCGTAAATGGCATCCACCTTGGTGGCCTTAATCAGCACATCGGCATCAATTTCCATGGCCCGTAGTGCCCCAGCCGAATCGGTAGTGAAATACGGATTACCCGTACCCCCACCAAAGATTACGACACGCCCCTTGTCCAGGTGGCGGATGGCGCGCAAGCGAATGTACGGTTCGGCAATAGTACGCATTTCAATGGCCGTTTGCACCCGCGTCACTATGCCCTTACGCTCCAAGGCATCTTGCAGCGCCAGGGCATTCATCACGGTGGCAATCATGCCAATGTGGTCGGCCGACGGACGTGCCATGCCCATCGCGCTGCCCACCGAGCCACGCCATAAGTTGCCCCCACCAATCACCAGGGCTACCTGGATACCTAAATCGTAAACATCTTTCACTATTTGGGCCACTTCCGTGGCGCGAACCGGATCAATCCCATACCCATTTGGGCCAGCCAGGGCTTCGCCGCCCATTTTCAGCAAAACTCGTTTATACTGAATAGATGACATAGTGCATGACTCCAATTTTGTGGATTTTAGGCTTAAACGCGTCTGTTTTCATCACAATTACGTGCGGCTCCCATTCTGGAGGGTACTACAAAACAGCAGCAGAAATCTTAACACAGGCCCTAAAACAGCAGGCCTCACCCCATTAAATTCATTGATGTAAAAACAAGGCGCTCAAATGAGCGCCCTGTTTAATTATACAACTTTGGGTTTCCGTTTACTCACCCAGTTCGTAACGAGCAAATCGCCGAACCACGATGTTTTCACCCGTCTTGCGGATGGCATCGGTGATCATATCTTTGATCTTGACCTTGTCATCTTTCACAAACGGCTGTTCCAGCAGACAAAACTCCTCGTAGAATTTTGTCATGCGACCCGCTACGATTTTATCAATCACCTGCTCTGGCTTACCTTCAGCACGCGCCTGGTTGCGCAGCACCTCGGTCTCTCGGTTGAGCTCTTCTACAGGCACCTGGTCCGTGGTGATGTACTGCGGATTCATGGCCGCAATGTGCAATGCCAGGTCGTGGGCCAATGTGGTAAACTCGGAATTGCGCGCCACAAAGTCGGTCTCGCAGTTCAGCTCCAGAATCACGCCAACGCGGTTGCCCGGATGGGCGTACAGTTCAATCAAGCCTTCGCTGGCTTCTCGGCCAGAGCGTTTGGCAGCACGGGCCGCCCCTTTCTCACGCAGGCTGTCTACAGCCTTGTCAAAGTCACCACCCGAAGCTTCCAGCGCTTTTTTGGCTTCCAACACACCAGCGCCGGTGGCTTCGCGCAATTCTTTTACCATTTGGGTAGTAATCGTCATAATTTTTGCTGTGCTCCTATGTAATTGGCAGAGAGTTTTACAAATTAAATTAGCGTTGAATCTGCCAATTACTTGAGTAAACCGCACAAAATTTACGTTTGTTTCTTTCGAAAACTTTGGGCGGTTTACTTAAATTCAACGGCAATGACGGCTGATTAATCCTCGCCGCCTTCCTCAAAATCCTTTTCCAAATCTTCGAACTCTTCAAAATCTTCGTCGTCTTCAGTGTCAACGGCCGCTTCGCGCATCTTGGCCAGGGTGGATTCACCTAACAGAATTTCGTCATCCACATCTTCCATGCCGTCAAAACTGGCGCTGTAAGCGCCAACGTCGGTGACTTCTTCGTCCATGTTTTCCTGGCGCAGCGCCATGCCTTCAATCGCAGCATCGGCCATCTTGCCCACAATCAGCTTAATGGCGCGAATCGCGTCATCGTTAGAGGGGATGAGGTAATCGATGGGATCTGGATTGCAGTTGGTGTCTACCAGGGCAATGACGGGAATACCGAGGATGTTGGCTTCGCGCACGGCCGTTTCCTCATGATTAATATCGACGATAAACAGCAAATTCGGCAGCCCCTTCATGTCGCGAATACCGCCCAAACGCAAGTTCAGCTTTTCGACTTCGTGCTCAACCCGCAAACGTTCCCGCTTCTTGAGCAAATCAAAATCACCATCAGCGCGACGTTTCTCCAGGCGCTTGAGATACTCAATACGCTGGCGAATCGTTTGCCAGTTGGTCAAAGTGCCACCCAACCAGCGCTCATTGACAAACGGCTGACGCGCCCGCGCCGCCTCAAATGCCACAGTGTCTTGCGCCTGGCGCTTGGTACCTACAAACAAAACGGAACCACCTTCTGTTACGGTGTCTCGAATGATATTGTAGGCATCTTCAATCATGCCCAACGTTTGCTGCAAATCAATAATGTGGATGCCGTTTCGCTCCGTGAAGATGTATGGTTTCATCTTTGGATTCCAACGACGAGTTCTGTGTCCAAAATGCACGCCAGTTTCCAGCAGTGCTTTCATTGAAACAACGGCCATGGGGAATATTCTCCTTTACTTGTTTTGTCGCGTCCTGTTAAAAGATTTCAGAACATGCGTCCACACCCTTCATCCAGACAAAAACTTGCAGGGCCTACACCAGCCCAAAGCCGCCCGTAGGAATCCAGGGATACATTGGCAAGTGACTGCAAGCACAGTTTGCCTGTCCGGGTGTGTGTTTGATTGGTAACTGATTCTAAGGGAATCTGATTCTCTGGGAATCGTATAATGTTTGCCCACAATGGATTGTGAACGTCGCCGAATTATAGCCAAAGTGAATATTTGCGCAACCAAGTTTTGGCAGTGTGGCGGCCGTTTCTCGCGAAAAGCCGCCACATTTTTATTCAACTTTCAGGGTCAGATCAGGCGGGAACGGCCGTAAACCGCTTCGCCGCCTCGCGCAGTTGATTGGCCCGGTTGGTCTTCTCCCAGGGGGCATCAATGTCGTTGCGGCCAAAATGACCGTAAGCGGCCGTTTTGCGATAAATCGGCCGACGCAGATCCAGGTCACGAATAATGGCCCCCGGACGCAAATCGAAGTTTTCTGCCACCAGCTCTACCAGTTGCTCCGAAGTGTATTCGCTTGTATCAAAAGTCTCGACATTGATGCTCAGCGGTTCCGCCACGCCAATGGCGTAGGCCAGCTGCACCTCGCACCGCTCGGCCAGGCCAGCAGCAACCAGGTTCTTGGCCACCCAACGGGCCGCGTAAGCCGCACTGCGGTCTACCTTGGTGCAATCTTTACCGCTAAACGCGCCGCCGCCGTGCCGCCCCATGCCGCCGTAGGTATCCACAATGATCTTGCGACCAGTCAGGCCCGCATCGCCCATCGGGCCGCCCACGACAAAGCGACCAGTCGGATTCACAAAGATGCGCAATTCCTCATCAGCCAGTTCCGCAGGCAGCACAGGTTTGATCACGTGCTCGATAATGCCCGCGCGGATAACATCGTTATCCACCTCTGGCGCATGTTGGGTGCTAACCAGAACGGTGTGCACGCGCTTGGGCTTGCCGTAGCTGTACTCAATTGTCACCTGGGCTTTGCCGTCGGGGCGCACCCAGGGCAGCGTACCGTTGCGGCGCACTTCGCTCAACCGGCGAGTGAGCAGGTGGGCCAGGTGGATCGGCAGGGGCATCAGCGTGTCGGTTTCGTTGCAGGCAAAGCCAAACATCATGCCCTGGTCGCCAGCGCCCAACGCTTCAATTTCCGCATCTTCGGTGCCGTTGCTGCGGTACTCCAGCGCGCGGTCCACACCCTGGGCAATATCCGGGCTCTGGCTGGCAATGGCCGACTGCACGCCACAGGTATTGCCATCGAACCCTTTCTCGCTGCTGTCGAAGCCAATATCAATCACCACCTGCCGCACCAGCTTGTCAAAATCGACAAAGGCGTTGGTGGTAATTTCACCTAGCAGCAGCACAAAACCGGTTTTTACGGCCGTTTCGCAGGCAACGCGGGCAGTTGGGTCCTGGGCCAGCAGTGCATCTAACACCGCATCGCTAATTTGATCGCACATCTTGTCGGGATGTCCTTCAGTGACGGATTCCGAGGTGAACAAGAGGCTTGGGGCTTTCATGAATGTTGTCATCTACTTTACCTCCATGGTAAGTTGCAAACCGCAGGGGAATTTGTGAACTGCAATTTGCGTCATTAAGACGAGCTTAAATATTCTACAAACGGATAGATTCACAAGCTGATCTGGCAAAAAAAAAGCCTCTTGACAAGCAAGAGGCTAGCAATTTTTGCATCTACCTCTTATCTCCCAGCTTCTGCTGACGGATTTAGCACCTTCCCAATTGTGGGGGTTGCTGCAGCTTCACCGGGCCGATCCCTCCGCTGCTCCTGATAAGATTGTGAATTGTACCTGTGTCAACCAGACTCAGGCGATTTAAGTATAACGAAACGGCCGTTTGTGTCAAGATGGAACGGCCGTTTTATAGCCACGTTTCGGGGGGTTCGGGCATGCCCAAAATGTTGTAGCCTGCGTCTACATGAATCACTTCGCCCGTCACGCCGCTGCTGAGATCGCTGCACAGCCACAGGGCCGTCCGGCCCACTTCTTCCTGGGTCACGTTGCGCCGCAGCGGGGCACGCTCCTCAGTGTACTTGAGCATCTTGCGGAAACCGGCAATGCCCGCCGCGGACAGCGTTTTAATCGGCCCGGCGGAAATGGCGTTGACGCGAATGTTCTGCGGCCCCAGGTCTGCCGCCAGGTAGCGGGTGCTGGCTTCCAGGGCGGCCTTGGCCACGCCCATCACGTTGTAGTGCGGCACCGCTTTTTCTGCGCCGTAGTAGGTCATGCTGATGATGCTGCCGCCGTTGGTCATCAGCGGCACGGCGGCGCGGGTGAGCGCCACCAGGCTGTAAACGCTCACGCCCATTGCCAGATGAAAACCGTCGCGGCTGGTGTCTACAAACGTGCCGCTTAAATCTTCACGCTTGGCGTGGGCAATGGAATGGACCAGGATGTCGATCCGGCCAAAGTGATCGGCCGCTTTTTGAAAGACTTTGGCAATTTCATCATCTTCCTCGATGTTGCATTCTTCGACAAACTGAACGCCCAGCTCTTCGGCCAACGGCCGTACCCGCTTCTCCAGCTGTTCAAACCCGTAGCTAAAACCGAGTTCTGCGCCGTGGGCGTGCAGCGCCTGGGCAATGCCCCAGGCAATCGAGTTTTTGTTGGCTATGCCAAAAATCAATGCTTTTTTTCCTTCAAGTAACTTCATAACCTCTCCTGCTCGATAGTTTGGCCGCGCTCGTACAGATTGGCACAAATCCCTTCCACATTTTTAACGGTATGGGCCAATCTGTTTAAGTATTGCGCAGCATACCTGAAAAGTAGCAAAGAATTTACACCGCGCAATATGAGTCGCGGGGGTTGTTGTACTGCCCGCTATTTGGAGACAAATGCATTGCCTGCCAACCAATAGCGCCACGGGATGGAATACCAGGGTTCTGGTGTCTTGCCCATACCGATTCGGGGGCCTACGGCGATTTGGCCTGGGTCTACAGCGGGTGCCTCTTCAATCCATATAACCCCGTCTGGCGCGCAAAGGTTTGCGCCGTTGAAAAATTTGTCGATCGCCAGGGCCTGTGCCAGCTTGGCCGGGCCGTTGGCGAGTTGGGTCAACGGCCGTTCCCCACGCTGCACCATCATCTGGTCAATCCCGTCCACCGGCTCCAGCGCCCGAACCAACACAGCATTGGGCTGGCCGGTCTGGCCAGTGACCACGTTAAACATCCAGTGCATACCATAGGTGAAATAAACGTAAGCTACCCCAGGCGGACCAAACATGACGGCCGTTCTTGGCGTAGGTTGGGCATTGTGAACGCGTTCGCCATGGCAGGCCAGGTCGGGGGTCTCACCGTCGCAGTACGCTTCGGTTTCGACGATAATGCCGCTGAGACGACGGCCGTTTAGCTGGCGCACCAGCGCTTTGCCCAGCAGCGCCTGGGCCACCGTCCGGGCCGGGCGGGCGTAAAACTCGGCAGGCAGCCTAATGGTCATTTGTTGGCTCACTGCGGCTTACTTTTGGCTTCACCAGCGGCAGCTGCACAATAAAACAGCTGCCGACCCCCACCTCACTTTCTACCCCTATCGACCCGCCGTACTGCGCCAGCAGTTCCTTTACCACCGCCAGGCCCAGGCCATTACCTGGCAGGCCAGACTCAATAGCCTGTGCTCCCCGGAAAAAGCGATCGAAGAGAAACGGCCGTTCCCCTTCTGGAATGCCCGGCCCATCATCCCACACGCGCAGCTCCAGGGCCGATTTTGCCGCATTGGCCCACCGCACGTCGATCCTAATGATTCCTCCCACCGAGCTGTGCGTTAACGCGTTATCCAGCAGGCGGGTTAACAGTTTCTCCAGCTGGTAACTTGCCATGTAAATCAGCGGACGATTGGCCCTCACGTCGTCAGCCAGCGCCACGTGCAGCTGACGATCTTCCCGCTCGGCCCGCTCGAAAATGGCCGGCCAGAATGGCTCCCAAAACTCCACCAAATCGGCGGCGGCATCCGGATTGGGCGCACCTTCAGCATCCAACCGGGAAATATCCAGCAGGTCTTGAATCAACCGCGCCAAGCGATCAATTTCATGATGCAGCACTGAAAAATAGTGAGGGAACTTCTCTGGATTCCCCTTGCTTAACAAGGAAACATACGTCTTGATATTGGTCAGCGGCGTGCGCAGCTGGTGCGACACGTTGGCAATAAACTCGGTTTTCAAGCGCTCCAGCTCTTTTAGCCGGGTGATGTCTGACTGCACGCTGACATACCCGGTAACCTCACCCTTGGCGCCCATGATGGGGGTAACCGCCACCGCCACGTCGTAGGTGTGCCCGGCTTTATGCCGATTGATCAGTTCACCCGTCCATCGCTGGCGGCTGAGCAGCTTTTGCCACATATCGGTAAACACGGCTTTAGGCACTAACTTACTGCCCAGCATTTGGGGATTCTGCAGCTGGAGCTCATGGCGAGAATAGCCAGACTGCCGCTCCATGGCTGGATTGGCATAAAGAATGTGCGCCTGGATATCGGTAAGTATAATGGCTTCCCCGGCGCTCTCCAGGATGGCAAACAGCTTATCGCGCTCCATCTTTAGCTCGTTGGTGCGCTCCGCCACCTGTTCAGCCAGGCTGGCAGCCTGTGTTCTCAGGGTTTCATACAGTCGGGCGCGTTCCAAAACGGCCGCAATATTACCAGCCAACGTGGTTAAAAAGTCAAGGTCACGCTCGGAAAAAGCATTCATGTCTGGGCTTTCCACATTAATGACCCCGATCACTTCGTAATTCACCTTAAGGGGTACGGCTAATTCTGAGCCAATGTCTATACCCGATGAAAAATAGTAAGGATCTGCGGCAACATTGAGAGCGCAATACGGCTGCCCGGTCAATACCACATGACCAATAATGCTTTTTTCCAGCGGAATGACCGTATCTTTTAGGGCTTCGGGGATACCCAGAAATGAATAGTGAGAACGAAGTTCATGGTTCTCTTCGTCGTACAAAATGAAGCCAAATATGGTGGGATACAGCTCCTGACCAACAATGGTGGTGATATTTTCCAGGAAGAGATCGACGTTGAGCGAAACGGCCGTTTCCTGTGAAATGTGGTTCAAAATCGCCAGCTCTTTGGCCTGCCGCACCGTCTCATCATACAGGCGGGCATTTTCAATGGCCACAGCCGCCTGGTTGGCAAACGCTGCGACCGTCTGGCCATCTTCATCGGAGTAGTGCCCGGTTACGCCGCTGTCGACGCACAATAGACCGATTTGTTCCCCCTTGACCAGCAGCAGCGCTCCAATCCAGGCGCGAATCCGTTCAAGGCCCTCTTTTTCAATCCAGGCAGGATGACTGTTGACATTTTTAATAACCGACCAGCTCGTACCCGCCTCAAATTTGCTGTAAATAGAATCGTTGCTCAGACGCAGCTGCCGGGTTTCAAAAAGCCGTTTATCAAAACCACGCCCCGCCACCATGACAAACTCTTCGCCGGCTTTGTCCAGCAAGAAGAGGGAGGCCGAATCAAACGCCACCACCTGACCCAGTAAATCAAATATTTGCTCATAAACCTGGTCTAACTGCAAACTGGTCGTAAGCAAAGCCCCTACCTTTTGCAGGGTGCGAGAAAGATGCAGCTGACGCCGTTCGTTGGCAAACAGCCGGGCATTGACAATGGCAATTGCGGCCTGGTTTGCCACGCCTTGAAGCAGCGCCACCTCGTCGGCTGAAAAACGGCGCGGGGCATGCCAGTTATTTACATGCAGCACCCCCACAACTTCACCCTGAACTTTTAGCGGTACAC
>CAUJGI010000402.1 GCA_963169155.1 Chloroflexota bacterium | reverse complement strand
TGAGGCCGTTGGCCGGGGATTCGATCTGCATGAGCAGCCAGCGCACGTACTGCGCCGCGCGCTCGCCCAAAACGGGCTGCAGCCAGCGGGAAAACTTCAACACGGCCTGATCGTCGGTGTCGATAAGCGTGCCGTCCATATCAAATAAGATCGCCTGGATTTCCGGGAAGGGAATCGGTGTTGGTTCAGTCATGAGAGAAAAAGTAATTCGGTAATTGAGCAATTAGTTAATTAACCGGTTCAATTACTCAATTACCCAATTACTGCATTTAGAATGGCCAAAATTGTAGGATGAGAATCGCAACGGCCGTAATCGTCAAATTATCCAACCCCCAAATCGACACCGCCTCGACCAGCGTGGTGGTGATGGTGATGACCAGGGCCGGGACGAGGGCAGCGTTGGGCGAGATGGCTGGCGTACCGCCGACAACCCACAGCGCCAGCCAGGTAAACAGCAGACAACCGACAAAAAAGCCCATCGACCCTTCTACGGAGCGGGTGCTGGTGTGCACCATGTAGAGGCGACGGCCGTATGCCTTGCCCACTACCGGGGCCATGCCATCGCCCCAGGTCAGTGGCATCAACGCGGCCACCATCAGCGGCGGCTGCTCCCAAAAGACCACGGCCACAATGGCCGCCGCGAAGGGAAAGTACACCGTGCCCAGGTTCGAGCGATCGCTGCTGGCCATCGCCGCAAAAAAGCCATAACGCCAATCCAAAAAATTGATGATCATAAAGGCCGCACAGGCAACGACAAAAAACCAGGGGGTGTCGAACAAATAATGCAGCACCCAGCTCATCATGCCCACCCCAATGTGGATGACCTTGCGGGTAAAGCCACTGGAATAGCCGCGCGAGCGGCGCAGCGCCTCAGCGCCGCCAATAATGCCAAAAATGTACGCAAAACAGATGATAAGACCGAGCCAGTTATTCATGATGCAAGTTTTAGGGTTGGTGGCTAGGGGTTGGTGGCTAGGGGCTGGTTCAAACAAGCCCCTAACCACCAGCCCCTAAAGGTTAAACAATTAAATGATCGTAGAGCATGTCCAGGCTGAGATCGGGCACGACGGTTTCGGCCGTTTGCAGGGTCAGACTGGCGGCGGCGGCCCCCAGGCGGATCGCCTCGATGGGCGGCAGGTCGTTCACCATGCCAAACATGATGGCCGCCGTCACCGCATCACCCGTGCCCGTGGCGTCGACGTATTCGCTGTAGTTGGCCGGGATGTAGCCGGTTTCACTGTTGGTGGCGTAATCCAGGCCGTAATCGGCCAGGGTGACCACGACGTTGGCCACCCCCTTGCCCACCAGGCTGCGCGCCAGGGCCAGGCTGGCCTCGGGATCCGGGCCATCAAAATCGACTTCGCACAGGGCGGCGGCCTCTACTTCGTTGGGCACAACCAGATGGAGCTGATCGAGAAACGGCCGTAACTTATACGCCAATCGCGCCGAGGAAGGATCCGCACACAACAACTTGTCATACTTGGCACACAAACGGGCCACCGTGGCCATCGAATCCGGCGTCAGGCTGCCGTCCATCATCACCATGTCGGCTTCTTTGAAAAGGCTGCGATTCCGGTCCAGGTAGCCAGGGGTAATGTGGCGCAGCACGCGCACATCGTCCATCGCCACGGAGAGCGCACCATTGGCTTCCAGCACGGCAATGTACGCCCCGGTGTATTCCCCGCTGATGATTTGCACGTGTTCGGTATCGACGCCGGATTCGGCCGTTTGTGTCTTCAGCCGGTAGCCAATCAAGTCATCCCCCACGGCCGAAATCAGGCGCACCTCGGCACCCAGTCGTCCCAGGTTTTCGGCCACATTACGCGCCGTGCCGCCCCGAGTCACCCGGATTCGCGCCGGATTGGAAGTGCCCGGTGCCAGGCCCGCATCTGGCTTGCCGCGTGAATCCAGCAAGGTAGCGCCAATGACTAAAATTTGTTCGGCCATGAATCACTTTTCCTTGGCGTGCAAAATGCCTTTTTGAAGTTAAGGATGACAAGGACAAACTCGATAAAACCGGCAAACCGCTTACGGCTGATCAACCGGCATCACTTCGACCATCGAACGCCAAAAGCCTACGACAAACCCCAGAATTTCCTGGCGATCGACGCCAATCTCTGGCATCTGGTGGGAAAACGTCACAGTCCCGGTGAATTGGTCCACGCGGAAGGCGGGCGTCAGGGTATCAGCCAGGGTGACCAGGTAGATGCGCTGGAACCGTGCTTTGGGGTCTAACGGCCGTACCCGAATTGTACCGCCAATGGTTTCTTTCTTCACGATCAAAATCGGCTGCTCGGTATCGTGTAAATCGGCCGTCAACTCTGGCTCCAAATTGACCAGCAGCCAATCTCCCGTGTTGAATTCCGGCAAAAAGTCAGAGTCAGGGCGATATTCCACCCAATACCAGGCGTAGCGATCGTCGATGAGCAGGTGCTCTGGAATAGGAATGGGTGGCGTGGCCGTCCGGTCAAAATTCACAATGGGCTGCGGCGCTGACGCCCCGGTCTCAATTTCGTCATCGGCGCGGGTGTCGGTGTCGGCGGTCATTGCGGCGGCCCCCAAGGCCGTGACGGGTGGACCGGGCGGTGAGCCGCTGCTCGCGGCAGCGGCCGTTGTGCCCGCAGCGGCCGTTGTGCCAGAAGCGGCCGTTGTGCCAGAAGCAGCGACGGCCGTTTCCGGCGGCGGGCTCATCAATTGGCGCAATTCGGCCTGAAGTTCAGCCACGTAGGCAAGCACCTTCTCAAAAAAGCGCCCACCCTGCGGCACCGGCTCCCCCATTCGGGCGCGATCCAGCCAGCCCGCCACTTTACCCACGCTCACCAGGGCCGATTCAAAATGGTTGGCCAGCCGCAGGGCTACCGCCCGCCCCAAATGCGTCAGGGCAATGGCCACCGACTGATTCACAAACACCCACTGATGGCGGGCCAGATCAAACTGCTGGACCGCCCCGCGAAAATCCCCTTCGTGCAGGTAAATGAGGCCAACGTGGTATTCGCACAGCCCCAGCTGAACGTGGTTGCCAATGGCCCGGTTGATGCGCCGATAGCGGTCAATGTCGCCCGTCGCCAGGGCACCAAGACGGGTAAACGGATAGCGATTGCGGTAATCGCGCACGGTGAAAATGTCGGGGCTGGGGTCGGGGTAGAGCCATTCTAACAGCTCGGTCAGGGGGTTGACGGCCGTCCGAATCCCGACGTTGTTGTCATACGTTGGCTGGGGCGGGACGGGCGGGTGTGACTGGCTCATGGGGCTGGTTTTCCTGAGGCATTCTGCTCAAAAACACCGTCACGCAGCTGCTTACGCAGGTTGTCCAGCTGGGGGATCAATGTGTTGGGCAGCGGCGTCGTTTGCTGCGAATTGCGCGCCACGAGTTCCAATGCTTCCACCAGCCGCAGCGCTATGACCTCGTCCATGTTGGCCGTTGCTCCCTCACGCCGGGCGCGCTGCACCCCCTCCTGAATCGCCTGGATCATCATGATTTCCGCTTCGGCGCGGGCTATTTCCACTTCTTCAACGGCCGTTGCCGTGCCGTCAATCAAACTCAGCAGCATCTGCGATTCCCAGTGCGACTTCCAAAATTCGATGTACTGCTCGGTGACGCCAGGAGGCAGATCGATCCGGGTAATGCCCACGGCCTGCAAGTCGATGCCCAGCCCATCCAGCCTGCCACGCAGCTGGCGCAGCAGCTCGTTGCGCAGGGTGCGGTACGGCTCTTCGCCGGGCCGCTGCGGCGAGATGATTTCGTCCAGCCGGAAACCGGCCAAAATGCCAGTCATGGTTGAGCGAGCCATGGCCAGCGGCGTATCTTCCCAGGTAGAGACGGCACCGCGATCATCGGTGACGGTTTGGGCGTAGGCGGCGGTGCGTACGGCCGTTTCGTCAAACGGGTACGGATTTTCGCGGGTGGCAATCTGGTCGCCCATCTTCAGGCGGTACACCATGCTGAGGCCCACGCGCAGCTCGATGCCATCGCGCGAGTAGGCGGCAAATTCGTTGTCGGTGCGCTCCTGCGGCTGCAAATTCAGCACGGCGTGGACGTATTCGTAGCGGCCCAGGGTGTGTTTGCCTGTGGCGAGAATGCGTTGGAAACGGCCGTTCAGCTCCGTCACAATAACATGCCCGGCCGGGACTTTTACCGAGCCTGGCCCCCCCACCCGCAGCAAAACGGAGTTTTTGCGGTCGGCGGCCAGGGTGGCGGGCGACACTTCCGGCGTATCCTGGGCCGCGTTGCCTGACCCCAACAAACGGATCAGGAACTTCCGGGCGCTTTCGCGGTCGAGCAAATCGTACAGCATCCGCACCAGCACCAGGGCCGCGTCACGGGCAAAAAGCCAGCCTACCACCACGGCCACGATGTGGCGCAGCACTTTCCAGTGGAAAAAGCTCACTATAAAGGAAAGGCCCGGCAGTTCGGCCAAAACAGAGAGTTGACGAGCAACCAGCCAATTTTCGACCAGCACCACATCCACCCGCTCGATGTACCGGGCGTACACCCAAAACAGGAAGAGCAGCCCCAGCAGAACCACCACATACCAGCTGTTGTCGATGGGCTGGCGGTTCAGGCGGAGCAACGGCCGTCGCACGTTGGCGCTCATGGTTCAGCCCCCTGCTCCGGTACACCTGCACCCAGGCTTGGCGGATCAACGCGCCCATGCCCCACGGTGGGCTGCATCACCCAGGACTGCATCTGGCGCGAAGCATCACCCACCAGCATGGCGATGATT
>CAUJGI010000401.1 GCA_963169155.1 Chloroflexota bacterium | reverse complement strand
AAAGAGCCGAATAGAAATCAATGTAATCAGCGTTCAACTTAAGGAAAAAAGATTGAAGAATCAGCCAGTTGTTATGAGCCAGCGCGGACGGCCGTTTGCCACCTCGGCCATCGCGCTGCAAGCAATTATCATCAACGAGAGTGAACAGTTTTTGCTGCTGTGTTCCCCGCGCCGCAACGGCCGTAACGAGTGGCAAACGGTCAGTGGCGGGCTGGAGGCGGGCGAGACGATTCTGGAAGGTATTTTGCGCGAGGTGGGGGAAGAAGTGGGGGCGATTGGGGTACGGCCGTTAACCGTCCTGCACAGCCAAACTTTCCACTACGACAACAACGTGCGCTTCATGGTGGGCATCAACTACCTGCTCCAGTACGAAGGCGGCCAGGTGGTGCCCGGCGACGACATGATCGGCAGCGACATTCGCTGGTGGAGCTTGGATGAGCTGGAAACGGCCGTGGCCAACCCGCTCATTACCCTGCACAAGTCCACCCACCTCTGGCAGCTGCGCCGCGCGGCCCACCTGTACCGTTTGCTGGTAGACGACTGGGTGGAAACGGCCGTGCTGCAACCGCCGCTCACTACCTCATAAACCGCTGCGCTCTCTGTGGCTAATCCCTGAATTTCCCCTCAAAAGCGAGTACAATCCGCGCATGTAACCGTTTCGCATTGAACTCCCGACTTATTTTGACGTTGGTCCGGTTAACTGCTATCTCTTCACCGCGCCGGAGCCGATTTTGGTGGACTGCGGTGTTGAAACGGCCGCCAGCTGGGACGTGCTGCTTGCCGGGCTGGCTCAGCATAACCTCACTCCCGCCGATATTCGCCGCATCATCATCACCCACCCGCACGTGGATCATTCCGTGCAGGCGGCCAAACTTGCTGCGCTGAGCGGCTGCCAGGTTTGGGTCGCTGACCTCGGCTATGAGTGGCTTATCAATCCGCAAAAGATGTTTAGCCTGCGTGCTGAGTATTATCGCGACCACTTTTTGGTCGAAGCGGGTATTCCAGAGGAGATGGCCCAGGTGATCCAGGCTTATTTTGCTCAGGTCGGCACCGACACCACGCCCGTGCCGCCGGAATCGGTGCAAACGTTCCGGGTAGGGGATTGGCTAGAGATGGGCGGAGTCAAGTGGCAGGTGCTGCACATGCCGGGTCACGCCAGCCACCAGACCTGCTTTTACCAGCCAGAAAGCCGCCACTTCCTCTCGGCCGACATGCTGCTGCCCAAAACCCCGACGCCGATTGTGGAACGGCCGTCCCCCAGCCACCCCCGCCAGCCCAGCCTGCCCATCTTCATGGACTCACTCGACCGCTGTGAAGCGCTAGACATGGACTGGGTGTACCCCGGCCACGGCGAACCGTTCCAAAACCATCGCCAGCTCATCCAAAAGCAGCGCGACCGCATCCACAAGCGCAAAGGCGAAACTCTGGCGCTTGTCCAGCAGGGCCACCACACCGCCTACGAACTGATGAACGTCATGTACGCTCACTACCCGCCCGCCTTCCGCTTTGCCGGGCTGTGGATGCTCATCGGCTACCTCGATTTGCTCCAGGCGGAAGGAAAGGTTAGGGTGGAAATTGTGGATGGTGTGTGGCAATATTATGTAAATAAGTAATTGGTAATTAGTAATTTTTCGCAATTACTCAATTACCCAATTACCAATTACTCCTTACCCCTAATCACGATGAAAGAACTCACGCCTACCCAAATCCACCAACTCCCCCGCTTCTACCGCGCCACCATCCCGGAAGCGTACCTGGATGTGATGGGGCACATGAACATTCGCCACTACATGGGGCTGTTTGACGAGGCAGCCTGGGGCTTTTTTTCGGCGTTTGGCATGACGGAGCAGTTTATTCACAGCAGCACGAGCGCGGCCTTTGCCCTGGAGCACCATGTGCGCTACCTGGCGGAAGTGCATGTGGGCGAGACGGTGGCGATTCATACGAGAGTGAACGGCCGTACCGCCAAACGCATCCACTTCATTCACTTCATGCTCAACGAAACCACCGGCACGCTGGCCGCCACGCTGGAGGTCATTGCCTCCCACGCCAACCGCAACACTCGGCGCACCACCCCCTTCCCCGACGACATCGCTGCCCAAATTGACCAGTTTGTCGCTGAGCACAGCCAGCTGGCCTGGTCAGCGCCGCTGTGTGGCGTGATGCGGCCGTAACCGCCACAAAAACGAGCCCATCGCTTCAAGTAGGATTGATTTCCCCCCGCGTTAGTCCCAATTGAGAGTGTTTTCCCATAAATTATCGAAGGAATGTTTGTTAGGATTGCCCTGTAGTTTATGAAGGATACTCTTGGCAATCTGTTTTGCCCCCAGGAATTGTCGGAATCGAAAAATACGCTTACAAGGATCGTAGACAGCATGAACAAGTGGCAGCAGTGGTTAGAAAATTTATCGATGGAAGAATTGACGTGGTTAACGGCCGTATTTGTCTCGGCTATGTTGGGCACAATCGTGAGCACTGTGATCCTTCGTTGGGGATTAAGCGCCTTTGGCGAGGACGGCATATTGGCCCAGTTAGGCATCTGCTTCCTGGCCACGGCCGCTTACGGCGGTGTTGTTGCTATCGTTTTTTACGTGATGTTTCCAGAAACGCGCCTGGCCTTCAAGCGAATTTTCAGCAACAACAAATAAGAAAATAAGATTCAACTGATAAAAAACGGCTGGCATCACTGTGTGGTGCCAGCCGTTTTGCTGCCAAGGTCTACATCAAACGATTTTATGCCGCGCGGCGCACCATACCCACCAGTGCCAACAAGATGATGGCACCTAAAATCGCCACGAGCAAGCTGTAAAAATTGAAGCCCGTCGCGGGGGCAAAGCCCAACAAATCGACCATTATCCCGCCGATTAGGGCTCCAATGATGCCAACAACAATGTTGGCCACCATC
>CAUJGI010000400.1 GCA_963169155.1 Chloroflexota bacterium | reverse complement strand
CCGGGCCAAAAACCTCAGCGATGCCGACCGGCCCACCGTGACCTTTGACGATGTGGCTGGCGTGGACGAGGCCAAAATGGAGCTGGCCGAAGTGGTGCAGTTCCTGCGCGAGCCGGAAAAGTTTGTGCAGGTCGGCGCGCGAATTCCCAAGGGGGTGCTGATGGTTGGCCCGCCCGGAACGGGTAAAACGCTGTTGGCGCGTGCCGTTGCCGGCGAAGCCGGTGTGCCCTTCTTCCACATCTCCGGTTCTGAATTTGTGGAGATGTTTGTTGGTGTGGGCGCCAGCCGCGTGCGCGATTTGTTCGAGAAGGCCAAGCAGTCGGCTCCGTCGATTGTGTTTGTGGATGAAATTGATGCCGTTGGTCGCCAGCGTGGCGCTGGGCTGGGCGGCGGCCATGACGAGCGTGAGCAAACCTTGAACCAGATCCTGGTGGAGATGGACGGTTTTGACAATGACACCAACGTGATTGTGATGGCGGCCACCAACCGGGCGGACATTTTGGACCCGGCGCTGCTGCGTCCCGGTCGATTTGACCGAAAAGTGTTTGTAGACCTGCCGGACGTGCGGGGGCGCGAAAAGATTTTGGAAGTACATGCGCGGGGTAAGCCGATCAGCAAAGAAGTTGAGCTGAAAGAGTTTGCCAAGTTGACGGCCGGTTTTTCCGGCGCGGATCTGGAAAACTTACTAAACGAAGCGGCTATCTTTGCTGCCCGGCGCGATCAGCGGACGATTGGCAACCTGGAGTTTCAGGACGCCTTTGATCGCATTGCTTTGGGGCCGGAAAAGAAAAGCCACGTGATGAGCCAGGAAGACAAAGAGACCGTGGCCTACCATGAGGCGGGTCATGCGGTGGTTAGCTTCCATTTGCTCAATACGGATCCGATCCAAAAGATTACCATTGTGCCGCGTGGCCGGGCCGGTGGGTATGTGCTGCCGCTGCGTGAAGAGCGCATGGTGTACACCCGCGACAAGTTCGAAGACCAGATCGCGATGGCGATGGGCGGTCGTGCTGCTGAAGAGGTGTTCTTTGGCCAGATTACCACGGGTGCAGCTTCGGACTTACAGCAGTCAACTCGCATGGCAAAGGCCATGGTGATGAGCTATGGCATGTCTTCTTCTCTGGGTTTGCCCACTTATGGCGACCAGAATACCAGCCCGTTTGTTGGGCGTGACTATGGTTTTGGCAGCGCTCGCGATTACAGTGAAGAAGCGGCCAAGGCGATTGATGATGAAGTGCGCCTGATTCTGGACCAGAATTACAAACGGGCCAGAAAAATCATTGAGGACAATCGCAACAAGATGGTGGCCCTGGCTAATGCCTTGTTGGAAGTAGAGACGATGGATCGCAGCACGTTTGAGAAGTTAATGAACGAAACGCTGGCGGTGCAGTCGGAAAATGGCCAGGCCGATCCGGAAGAATTGACGGAAGCGCTGGTTGAAGAAGCTACGCCTGCTTCAGACTAAAGCGGTTTTTTGGTTGTTTGGTAAATTCAGCCTCCTCACTTGTTTGGGTGAGGGGGCTTTTTCTTTGGGGCAGCGGGTAAGCATGCACCCAATTCTCTGTTTTGCGGGATAATACAGTTATGACTGCTCGATTTCGCCGCATGGGGCGGCAGCACGAATCTGATCCAGATGCCAAGGCGGTCCGGCTTAGCCGGGAGAGTTTGCACACCTACGGCCGTCTTCTCCAGTATGTACGGCCGTATCGCCGCCAGATGTCCTTCTCCATCTTCCTCCTCATTGTCAGCACGGTATTGGGGCTGATTTTGCCCCTGGTGGTGCAAAACCTGGTGGACGTGGTGCTCATCGACAAAAACCTGACCCGGCTCAACCAGCTGGCGATTGGTCTGTTTGTGGTATTCCTGGTGCAGGCGCTGTTTAGCTTTGGCCACCAGCTGACGCTGGCTTACGTGGGCGAGCGAGTGATTGCCACCATTAGGGTGCAGATTTACAGCCATTTGCAGTCGCTGTCGCTGAAATATTATGCCGATCATCGTACCGGCGAGGTGGTGTCCCGGCTGACCAACGACGTGTCGCTGCTGCAGAGTGCGGTGACGGGCAACCTGGTGGCGCTGCTGCGCCAGGCGATTACGCTGGTCGGTGCGGCCGTTTTGCTCTTCTGGCTTAACTGGCGGCTGACGCTGGTGATCCTTACCGGCATTCCCCTCATCTCGCTGACGATGGTGGCCCTGGGGCGGCAAATTCGCCAGGCAGCCAAGGCGGTGCAAGATGCCCTGGCCGAGGCGGCCAACGTGGTGGAAGAAACGATCAGCGGCATTCGCATTGTGAAGTCATTTGGGCGCGAACCGCATGAAATCGGCCGTTTTTCGGCGCGGGTGAATGAGACGTTTGAAGCGGCCATGAAGCGGGCCAAAATTGGCGCGGTGCTGGGGCCAATCATCGGTTTTATGGCCTTTGCTTCGATTACCATCACCCTCTGGTTTGGCAGTTTTGAGGTGATTGAAGGGCGATTGTCGGCCGGGGGGCTGGTGGCGTACCTGGTGTACACACTGATGGTGGCCACGCCGATTGCCTCGCTGGCGGGGCTGTACGCCCAGTTCCAGTCGGCGCTGGGGGCGACGGAGCGGCTGTTTGAGCTGCTGGACACACCGCCGGACATCGCCGACCGGCCTGGGGCGACGGAGCTGCCGTCGGTCACTGGCCGGGTAGAATTTGAGGCGGTGGATTTTGATTACCTGGCCAGCGTGCCCCTGCTAAAGCAGGTGTCGTTTGTGGCTGAGCCGGGGCAGGTGGTGGCGCTGGTAGGGCCGAGCGGCGCGGGCAAAAGCACGTTGGTGAACCTGATTCCCCGTTTTTATGACGTGGGCAACGGCCGTATCCTCATCGATGACCATGACCTGCGCGACGTGACCGTGGCCAGCCTGCGCCAGCAAATTGGTATTGTGCCGCAGGAGACGATTTTGTTCTCCGACACGGTTCTGGCCAACATTCGCTACGGCAAGCTGGAAGCGACTCAGGCAGAGATTGAAGCGGCGGCCCGGGCGGCCAACGCCCACACCTTTATCCTCAATGATTTGCCCGACGGTTACCAGACGATGGTGGGCGAGCGCGGCGTGAAGCTGAGCGGCGGCCAGCGGCAGCGGGTGGCCATTGCCCGGGCTATCCTGAAGGACCCGCGTATCCTGATTTTGGACGAGGCGACGTCTTCGCTGGACAGCGAAAGTGAGAGCCTGGTGCAGGAGGCGTTGGAACGGTTGATGAACGGCCGTACCTCCTTCGTCATTGCCCATCGCTTAAGCACGGTGATTAATGCCCACTGGGTGCTGGTGCTGGACCAGGGGCGCGTGGCGGAGCAGGGCACGCACAGTGAACTGCTGCAAAATCCAGACGGCCTGTATTACCGCCTGTACCAGATGCAATTTTCAACCAACGGAGATTGGCGGGTGGAGATTGAGGCTGCTTAGTTTCCCAGCGTTAATCTCCTCTAGAATGGATTTTTGAATGGAGCAAGAGAACAACATCGTAGACAGAAATTACCCCAGTGACGTGCAAATTGTGCCGGTAAACGGCCGTGAATTTATCCTCATCGGCACGGCTCACATTTCCCAGGAATCCACCGACCTGGTGCGCGCCGTCATCGAGCAGGAACGGCCCGACGTCGTGTGCGTGGAGCTGGATGAACAGCGCTACAAAACTTTGTCCGACAAAACCAAGTGGGAAAATCTTGACCTTAAGCAGATTATTCGTCAGCAGCAGCTGATGACCCTGCTCATCAACCTGCTGCTGGCCTCGTACCAGCGGCGGCTGGGCCAGAAGTTGGGCGTGGCCCCCGGTACCGAACTGCTGGAAGCGACCAGGGTGGCGCAAGAGCTGAACATTCCCCTGGCGCTGGTGGATCGAGACGTGCGCATTACCCTGCGCCGCGCCTGGAACAGCATGAGCTTCTGGGAAAAGATGAAGCTGCTCAGCTCCGGTTTTGTTGGTGCTGTGGAAGGTGAAGAGATTTCCGAAGAGATGCTGAGCGAGATTCGCCAGTCGGACGTGCTGACGGAGCTGATGAACGAGTTGGGCGAATTTATGCCCGTGCTCAAAGGTGTCCTTATCGATGAACGCGACATCTACATTGCCCAAAAAACCCGCGACGCCGTGGGCGACAAGGTGGTGGCCGTGGTGGGTGCGGGCCATCTGAGCGGCATCAAGCGCGTCCTGCTGGAAAATCGCCAGGAAGATTTGAGCCTGATTGAGCAGGTACCGCCGCCATCGCCAGTGGGCAAAATTATTGGCTGGGGCATCCCGGCGATCATCGTGGGCATGATTGTGTACATCGGCTTTACCCAGGGTGAGTCGGCAGCCGGCGACAACATGCTGTACTGGTTTTTGGTGAATGGCATTCCCAGCGCCATCGGTGGGGTGATTGCCTGGGGGCATCCGTTTACCATTGCTGCGGCCTTTTTTGGTGCGCCGATTACCAGCCTGTCGCCACTGATTGGCGCGGGCTACGTCGCGGCGTTTGTCCAGGCGTATTACACCCCGCCCGTTGTGCGCGAGTTCCAAACGGTAGGGGATGACATCGGCCATTGGCGCATGTGGTGGAAAAACAAGCTGCTGCGGGTGCTGCTGGTGTTCATCCTGACCAGTCTGGGCAGCGTGCTGGGTACCTATCTCGGTGCGGTCGAAATTATCTCGAATTTAAAATAGTCTGACCACGGATTGTGTGGATTTGTTGATTTACCCACCTTGTCATACCCGTGAAAGCGGTTATCGAGGAATAATATGTGTGATGCAGCCGCCGTTTCTTACGGCGTTTTTTTGCGCTAAGCAAGTGCGGCTGCGGGAGTGAACCTTGTGAAGAAGTGGCTTAGACGAATTTTTTGGGGGTTTACGGCCGTTCTCCTCCTTATCTTTCTTGTTGCAGGCGGCATTGTTTTGTACGAAGGCTGGTTTGGCGAATCGTCCGCAAAATGGACCAACGTCACCTACACCGATGCCGACGGTACCGAACTGCGCGGCTACCTGGCCCAACCGGAAGCGCCAGGCGTCTACCCCGGCGTGCTGCTCATTCATGAATGGTGGGGCTTCAATGAAGGCATGACGGTACTGGCTGATGCGCTGGCGTCTGAGGGGTACGTGGTACTGGCCGCCGACGCCTATCGCGGCGAGGTGACCGACCAGGTGCCGCGGGCGCTTTACCTGCGGCTCTCCACGCCAGAGGAGCAGGTGTTCAACGATGTAGACGCGGCCCTGGCTTACCTGATGAGCCTGGAGTCAGTGGACAATGAGCGGCTGGCCTCGATGGGCTTTTGTTTTGGCGGCGGTCACTCCCTGCAATTGGGCATGCGCCAGTCGGAAAATATGGCGCTGACGATTTTGTATTATGGCGCAGTGGTGACGGACCCGGACTTGTTACGGCCGTTAACCGACGGCCAGGGTGTTTTGGGTGTGTTTGGCGAGGAGGATGCTTCTATTCCCACCGCTGATGTGCTGGAGTTTGAAGCCGCCCTCAACAGCCTGGACATCCCCAATCAGATTACCATCTACCCCGGTGTCGGACACGCCTTTCTGACTGAAGAAAACTTCGACGAGCCTGGTCCGGCAGGCCAGGCGTGGCAGCAAACGCTCGACTTCCTGGCCGAAAACTTCAAAAACGAGTGAGACATATTTGACGCAAAGGCGCAAAGAATTGAAGGGGCAAAGTCTTTGCTGCTTCGTCTCTTTGCGCCTTTGCGTTGAGTTTTTAAAAGAGGAGCGGTTCGGTAGTGCTCAGACGGCCGTTCCGCTCTAATCCCAGCAACGCTGCCTTAATCGGCAAACCACCGGCATACCCTGTCAACTTACCGTCGCTGCCGATGACGCGGTGACAGGGCACAATGATGGCCAGAGGATTACGGCCGTTGGCCGCACCCACCGCCCGCGTTAATTTGGGATTGCCTAATACCTGAGCAATGGCGCTGTAGGTCGTGGTACGGCCGTAGGGAATCGTTTGCAAATAGGCCCACACCTGCTGCTGGAAAGGCGTACCTTGCGGGGCGAGGGGCAGGTTGAAGGTGTGTAATTCCCCGGCAAAGTAGGCGGTGAGTTGGGTTACGGCCGTCACCCACACCTCATCGTCCCGCCGCCAATCAGCCTCCGGCCGCAGCGGACTCTGCCCCGCCTGAAACGCAACATGCGTCAGCCCTTGCTCAGTGCCCGCCAGCAAAAGTTCCCCCAACGGACTGCCCATCACTGCAAACACAATTTCTTTCGCCATGTTGCCTCTCTCGACAATATTCCAAAGATTGCCCCCATTTCGCAGATATGATCATCTGTGTCATTTGTGCAGTCTGTGGATTTTCCTTCGCGGTGGTACGCCACTGCTGATCTCTCTTGCTCTCCGTTGCCCACCTAACGGATGATCCAATGCCAGTGTAAGAATTTTTACAGCGGCTGCACATCCCTATAGACAGCCTTACGGAAAGGTTTCTGCTTTACTGTGAACGTCGGAAGAATAGGCGTGGGGAACACAACCGCCAACACCCGAAAACCCGCGAATCATATCCCGGTATCTTTACCAACGCTTTTAGGCATCGTTCTGTACTTCAGAGCGAAATCGCAAATATTCACGGTTTCTACACATGATCACGTGAATATTCCAGCCAAAACATCGTTTATCTGTTTGGAAGGTTTTGCACTCCGTGATAGATATTGTAACAACTTTCAAACATACCATTGACACAAGATCGAGAGCCATACGTGGAACAGTTTGAGATAAACCATGGGTTGACGTCTGAGGAGCTGGCCCAATTACAACGTTTTCTCCCTGCCAACTTGATGCAGGCGCTGGCCGAAGCCGCTCAGGAACCGCCGCGATCGCTTTTGTCTGCCTGCGTGAACCATTTGGCCAGCCTGCTGGAAGCAACCACTTCACACCTGCCTGCCTCCCTGGTGCGCCAGGTACGGCGGCAGCCTCATCCCGGCCAGGCCGATGGCGAATTTGTCGAGGGTACCCTGCTTTTTGCCGACATCAGCGGTTTTACGGCGATGTCGGAACGGCTCAGCCAGGTTGGCCGCGAAGGGGCCGAAGAAGTGACCGACGTGGTCAACCGCTACTTCGACGCGATGCTGGACATTTTGCGGGCGCACGATGGCCAGCTGATCCGCTTTGGCGGCGACGCGCTCCTGGGCTTGTTTACTGAACAGTCAACCGAAGGCCACGATTTTGGCGAGATGTTTCCCGCGCTGAGCGGCAGCGAGGGGCCAAACAGCGCCACGCTGGCTGTTCAAGCGGCCGTTAAGATGCAGGCGGCGATGGCTGACTTTGCCGAGACCAAAACGTCGCAAGGCACCTTCCCCCTGCGCATGAGCGTGGGTCTGAAGCGCGGCCGCTTTTTTGCTGCCCAGCTGGGCACTGTGGAGAACATGGAATATGCCCTGTTTGGCCCGGACGTAAATGCCACGGCCGCTGTCGAAACGGCCGCTTCCGCCGGTCAGGTGCTCATCGACCAGGCAACGTATGAAGCGGTGGGAGCGGATGTGGTGCTCACGGCCGTTCCTCTGCCCGACGATCCCCGCTTCTTGCTGGTAGAGTACATCGACCAGCCATCTGACCGCACCTACACTGCACCCCAGGAAACGATCTACCCGCTGACGCCTGACCTGGCTTCGCTGCGCCGCCACATCACCTGGCTGGCGACCTTTACCCCGTATTTGCCCACCGGCCTGCTGCCCCGCCTGGCCAGCGATCCGCGTGCCCCCAGCTTGAAAGGTGAACACCGGCTGGTGGCCACCCTGTTTGCCAACGTCGATGGCCTGGGTGAGGTGGTGGAACGCCTGAGCAGCGGCCACGAAGACAAAATCGTCCATGCCCTGAACCGGTATTACGTGAGTATGAGTGAGGTGATACGGCCGTTTGGCGGCGTGATGAACAAAATCGACCTGTACGATCATGGCGACAAGGCGTTGGTGACCTTTGGCGCACCCATTGCCCACGAGGATGATGCGGAACGGGCCGTGCGCGCCGCCCTGGCCATGCAGGAAGCCCTGGCTGAACTGAACCAAAGTTTGCCCGGTGAGTTGGGGCTGACCGACTGGCAGCTCAGCCAGCGTATCGGCATCAGCTACAGCTACGTGTTTGCCGGGTACGTGGGGGCCAGCTGGCGGCACGAATACACGGTGATGGGCGACGAAGTGAACCTGGCCGCGCGGCTTATGTCTGCCGCCAAAGAGGGGTGCGTGCTGGTGAACGAAAACGTGCGCCGCCAGACCGAAACAGTGGCCGTGCTCCAGCCGGAAGGAGCGGTGCAGCTCAAGGGCAAAAGCCAGCCGGTGCCCATCTTTGCCGTCACCGGGCTGCGCACCACGCCGCAGCCATCCCGGGAAAAACAGGGGCTGCAAGCGCCGCTGGTGGGCCGCGATACCGAGCAGGCGGCGCTGCAAGACGCCATCGACCAGCTCTCCTTTGGCTTTGGCCGCATCGTCTCGCTGATTGGCGAGGCGGGGCAGGGCAAGTCGCGCCTGGCTTACGAGGCGCAGCACGACGAGATGCGCTGGCTGCAGGTGCGCTGCCTGTCGTTTACCGAGACGGTCAGCTACCGGCCCTTCCGCGAATTGGTGCGCCAGTTGGTAGGCATCCAGCCCGACGCTGACGAGGCGCAGGCGTTCCAGGTGTTGTCCCAGGCGCTTACCCAAAATCTGTCTGCCGATGATGCCGCCGACAGCCTGCCCTACCTGGCCAACTTCCTCAAGCTGCCGCTGGATGACATCCTGGCGCAAAAAGTGCGCTACCTGGATGGCGATGCGCTGCGGCAGCACACCTTCATTGCCCTTCGCACCCTGCTGATAGCCCAGGCGCGGGTACGGCCGTTGATCATCTGGTTCGACAATATTCACTGGATGGACAACGCCTCGCTCGATTTGCTTACCTTCTTGCTGCCGCTGGTGGAGCAGCTGCCCCTGCTCTTTTTGCTGCTGTTTCGCCCCGAGCGCGAGAAAGGCAGCTGGCAGCTGCGTGATACGCTGGCCGAAGCCCACGGCCTCTTTTATACCGATATTCGTATCGAAGGGCTGTCGCGGGAAGACGCGCAGCGGCTGCTGCACAGCCTGGTGCCCATTGACCAATGGCCAACCGGGGCCGAAACGCTCATTCTGGACCGTGCTGAGGGTAATCCGCTCTACCTGGAAGAAGTTCTGCGCTCTTTGATGAACGATGGCTTGTTGACGCTGCAGGAAAACGGCCGTTGGCAGTTTAGCCAGACCGTGGCCACCATCACCGTGCCGGAAACGCTGGAAGGGGTGCTGTTGGCCCGCCTGGACCGGCTGGAGGAGCTGTGCCGCTGGACGGCGCAGGTGGCGTCGGTGGTGGGGCGCTCGTTCCCGTTTGACGTGCTGGAACACATCACCCGCAGCCGCAATGACCAGCCGCTGGACGGTTACGTGTCTGAATTGCAGCTGGTGGAGATGATCCGCGAGGCGCAGCGCAACCCAGAGCGGGTCTACTCGTTTATCCACTCGCTGCTGCAAGAAGTGGCCTACAACAGCCTGTCGGTGAGTTCGCGCAAGACGTATCACCGGCTGGTGGCGGCGTTTTTGGAAGACGGCCGTACCTCCGGCTGGGGCGATGTGGACAGCCTGCCGCCGCTGATTGCCCATCATGCTTACATGGGGGAGGATTGGCCGCGGGCGCTGAAATACCAGTTGATGGCCGGGCAGCAGGCGCAGCATTTGTCGGCAAACCAGGACGCCATTGGCCATTTCTTGAAGGCGCGTCATTGTGCGGTGCAGCTGGATGGGTCGGCAACGGCCGCTGCCCGGCAAAAGATCCA
>CAUJGI010000399.1 GCA_963169155.1 Chloroflexota bacterium | reverse complement strand
GGCCAGGTAGACCGGTTTGTTGAGGCCCAGGGTGGCTTCCAGCCGGGCGATGTCTTCCTGGCTGAGCCGCTGCTTGGCGTCGGCGGCCAGGTTCAACCCGGAGAGCGGCCCGCCCGGCACCGCGTTGAGCAGCCCGTAGATGGCAATCGTTGCCAGGATAACCACGATTACCATCTGAAAACCGCGTCGTATCAAATAATTTGTCATATCAATCCTCCTTCTCACTAAGCTGAATTTATGGAAGTGTGTGCGAGCAGTGTCTTTTCTGACAATTACAATCCTAAAGGAAGAAGGGAATGAGAACTGCCGATGATCTGTATCAAAATCGTATCAATGTGTGGATAGTCATGATGCAAACCGAGATTTTTGGTAAGATGCGGGTGATTTGGCCGCAGAGGAGACTGAGGTTTTTGAGAATGGGTGTTGTGATGTGGGAATTTTGCTTGCATTTGATGAGAGGTTTGTCGTGAGCGATCCGTTTCAACTGGCCGATTTGTTGACGCAGTTTATCAAGCGGTCGGGCTATACGCCGGGGCAGCTGGAGAGGCTGTCTGGTGTGCCCAAGCCGACAATTGTGAACTGGATGGAAGGGCGGGTGAGGCGGCCGCGCACGTTGAATGATTTGGTACGGTTAACGGCCGTTCTCCACCTCACCGAAACCGAAGCGTCTCAGCTGCTGCAATCGGCCGGGCACCCCGCCATAGCTGAACTGCGGCGTGATTTGCAGCAGGCACCGGATGAAACCTTGTCTCGCTTGATTGCTCACTGGGGGGGAACGGCCGTAGCTACCCCGGAAAACACCGCCCCGTTTCAGGCGATGGCCCATCTGCCGTACTTTGTGGGGCGTGAAGCTGAGTTGGAAAAGCTCAAAGCGGTGCTGCTGGCGGGTGAACATGCGGCCGTTTACAGCATCCAGGGCATGGGCGGCGTGGGCAAAACGGCGCTGGCGGCCCACCTGGCCTACCAGCTGCGCGGGCTGGTTCCCGACGGCGTGCTGTGGGCGCGGGTAGACATCTCTGACACGATGTCGATTTTGAGCACCTTTGCCAGCGCCTACGGTCTGGACGTGCGGCAGTACGGCGACCTGGGCAGCCGCAGCCGCATCGTGCGCGAGCTGCTGGCCAACAAGCGGGCGCTGCTGGTGTTGGACAATGCGCAAAGCAGCGAACAGGTGAAGCCGCTGCTGCCGCCAACGGGCTCTTGCGCGGTGCTGATCACCACGCGGCGGCACGATTTGGCGGTGACGCGCGGGGCAACGCGGCTGGTGCTGGGGCCGTTTGCCAGCGACGGGCCAGAATCGTTGGCCCTGTTTGCTGAAGTGCTGGGGGAAGAACGGGTGAGGCTGGAACGGCCGTTGTTCCACGAGCTATCTAACTTGCTGGGACATTTGCCGCTGGCCGTGGCCATTGCCGCCGGACGGCTGGCGTACGAACCGGGCTGGTCCACGGCCGAATTTGGGCAGCGGGTGCGGCAGGAGCGGCACCGCCTGGCCGAGCTGGAGAGCGAAGATCAGAGCGTGCGGCTGTCGTTTAACACCAGCTTTCAGCACCTGACACCGGAACAGCAGCGCTTTTTTGCCGCGCTGGGGGTGTTTGACGGCGACGATTTCAGCAGTGCGGCGGCGGCGGCTGTGGCCGATGTGCCGCATGACGTGGCGCAGGATCATTTGCGCAAGCTGTATGCGCTGTCGCTGGTGCAGGCCGGGCGGACGACACGCGCCGGGCAGCCCAACCGGTACCGGCTGCATTTGCTCTTGCGCGATTATGCCGGGCAGCAGTTGGGGGAAGATACGGCCGTCATCCAGCGCTTTGTCAACTATTATGTAAACTATACTCAAGCACACAGCCACAATTTTGCGGCCCTGGATTTGGAGCAGAAAAATGTGCTGACGGCGCTGGAATTGGCCGGGCAGCTCGGACAAACGGCCGATTTTATCGCCGGGGTGCTGGCATTTTACCTCTTCTGGGAGGCCAAGGGGCTGTACGCTGTGGCTGGTGATTATCTGGCGCGGTTGACTGAACGGCCGCCAGAGGAGCCTGTCTGGCAAATGCGGCTGCACCATTACCGCGGGCGGCTGGCCCAGCGGCAGGGTGAATATATCGAAGCCGAGGATCAGTTTGAGCACGCTTTGGAGCTGGCCCGCACCTTAGAAGCCGAGGAGGAGTTGAGCCACCTGCTGCGGGCGCTGGGTGTCCTGGCGGCGCGCCGGGGTGATTACGTGCTGGCCGACGTGTATTACAAAGAAGGGCTGGCGTTGGCTAAAACGCTGGGGCATGGTGGCATTGTGAGCAATTTTTTGCGCGGCCTGGGGGTGCAGGCATACATGCGCGGCGATTTTGCCCGTGCCGAAGCGTTTTACGAGGAAGGGCTGGCGCTCATTGGAATGCTGGATGAGGAAGCACCGGACGCTAAGGGGCAGGGCGGCATGCTTTGGGGGCTGGGCGTGCTGGCCCAGGAGCAGGGCAACCTGGAGCAGGCCCGGCATTATTTTGCGCAGTCGCTGGCGCTGGCGCGGCAGGTGGGGCAGCAGGAGCGGGTGATTTTGCTGCTGCGTATGCTGGCCGATGTGGCCGTGGTGCAAAATCTGCCGGAGCAGGCGGCGGCCTACTGGCAGGAAGCGCTGACGCTGGCGCAGGACATTGGCCATCGCTGGCAGGTGGCGCGGGTGCTGAGTGAGTGGGGTGAGTACCAGATTCAGGCGGGGGAAACGGCCGTGGCCCACCAAACATTCCAGGAGTTATTTCGCCTGGCCCGCATTTTGCAGAGCCAGGAGCTGGTGGCGGTGGCGCTGTACGGCCTGGCGCGGGAAACGGCCGCTCGGGGGGATGTTGCCAGTGCGGTGGAATACGGCCGTGAAAGCCTCGACACCTTCACGGCGATGGGCCATGCTCGGGTGCAGGAGGTGCAGGAGTGGTTGGCGGGGTTGGCAAGTAATCAGGTAATTAAGTAATTATGTCAATTAATTACCAATTACTCAAGTAACTATCCAGGAGTGAGATGAGGCATGAGG
>CAUJGI010000398.1 GCA_963169155.1 Chloroflexota bacterium | reverse complement strand
CAGCTCCATGATTTCGCGGGCGTAATTTTCGTTGGGTGCGCCCGCCACGTTGATGTAGTTGTCCAGGTAGTAAAGCATCGCCGGGCTTTTGGCGGTGGCCACCAGCAGATCGCGGAAGCTGCCCAGGGCGTTGGCCCGGATGGCCTCACGCTGGTAAACGATCATATCTTGCGTATAGGCATCGCCGGAGATGTTAAAATGGTCGGCCCAAAACTCCACCATGCGCTCCAGCAGCTGCCGTTTACTGTGCACGGCGCGGGTAATCATGCCTTCAATGAGGGCGCGGTAGGTGCGGTATTCGCCGTTGCTCAGGCGGTGCAGGGTGTGGCGGTCCATGTTGAGGATAGGCAGGTTTTGCAGACGGCCGTCTGCTGCCGCATCATCGATCCAGTCCGGGTTGAGCTGCTCCTCCAGGTAAGCCTCGATGCCGATCTGCCGGGCGCGAGCCAGATCATTCGGGCGGGTTCCGTAGCTGATGCGCTGCAAGAAGTGGAGGGTGGGGTCGGTGGTCGAAGCGAAGATAGTTGCGGCTGCGGCCGTTTCCGCTGCAGTTGTCGCCTGCAAAAAGCTCCCCAAAAATAGGTCTCGTCTGCTGAAAGCCATACCATCCTCCAAATACCGTGCCAAGATTGGGGTATGGTACGGTTTGGTGGGGCGATTTGTCTTGCTTTGCGGATGAGTGGCACAAAAAAGCGACAACCGGTCATCACGGGCGACAACTGGTTATCTTTGGCTGGCATCACGCTGCGCCGACGGCTTTCAGCACGCGCAGGGCGCGCAGGGTGACCCATTGGTTGGGCTGTTTGGTCGGGCCAAAATCAACCCAGGTTTTTCCGGTGTAGCTGTATTCAAGCGGCCATCGGCCGTGTTCAACCAGTTTTTGTTTAATAATCAAGAGGGCACGGGCCAGGCGGGGGTCCTGACCGTAGCCCAGCGCCGCCAATGCGGCCACAAGCTGAAGCAAATCGGTTACGTAAAAGACCGGGAAGCCAAACTTCCACCAGTTCTGGCTGGGTTTGAGGCTGTATCCGGTGGGGTACGCTGCATCGGCCGGATCGACGCTAAACAGGAAGTCAACCCCTTGCTGAATGGCGCGCTGAACGAGTGAAGATTGGTGGGGAAACGGCCGTTTGGCCAGCGCCAACATCACTTTGACCCCACCCCAGGCACAGGGCAGCTTGTTGTTGGCCCCACAGGCAAACCCGGGGCCACACTTCCCCGCGTAATAACGAAGCTGTGCCTTTCTGTCGGTTGCCGGGGCGATGCCTTCGCCCGTGACGGTGCGGGCCAGCCATTCAAACGCCTCTTCCAGCCGGGGATCGCGGCAGCCCAGGGTGACTAACGCCCAGCACAGGTTGCCCTGCAAACAATCGGCCGTGCCGGATGGCGCTCCCGAAGCCGTAAAATGCCCGCCCGGGGTCAGGGCATGGTCGAGCAGATAACTACACGCCTGGCCTATGCGGGCATCTTCAGCCACAGAAGCGCCCAGCTGCGCCAGCAAAAGCACCGCCCAAACAGAGGCGTGGTACTTGGGGTTGTAGCCTGGCCCCGGCTCCAGCCAATAGCCAGCCTCATCCATATTTGCCAAAATGGTGGCGATGTGTCCAGACTGGTAAGCTGCGGTACGCGCTTCGCCCAATTCCCGGTCATTTTCGGGGCGGTCCAACAAATCGCGCAGCGCCAGGTAGCGCACACCGGGTGCATCGTGCGCTAACAGCCAGGACAGCGAATCGCCGTTTAGTTGATCTTGCCAAGACATGGTATGCCTCCCTGATCACTTCATTCACTGGTGCTGAAGGATATGGACAGTGTAAAGCGCACGGCAGGGTTTGACAATGATAAACGACGTGAAGCGGAACGAGGTTGATCAGCAAGGAGGCGAGGGTTTGGGGCAAAAAGAGACAACCGGCTGTCAGGGGTAACAGCCGGTTGTCAGATGAGAAGGAAGAGGATTATTGCGTGGCGGGTAGGAAGTAAACTTTGTCGGGGTAAAAGACAAAGCCATCCGATTCGAGCTGCGGGTTGTGCGACAGCACCGCTTCTTTGAAATATTCCCAGCTCATGCTGTGACCGTACCCAGCGACATAGTGTTCCCAGACGTCCCAGCGGTTGCCGTAGTAGCCGGTGAGCTGAAGGTGCCAATCCTGGCCGTTGTTGTAGCTGGGCAGCAGGATTAGTTGGACGTTGCTTTGGGGCACAGGCGTGGCTTGGGGAACGGCCGTTGCCATGAACACAACTTCACCGTTGGCTGCCTCATTCGTTTGATCCGTTAACAATGTCTTGTCATTGAGCCGCAATCGGCCGGGCTGGTAAGCGTCTGGGAGTTCAGTCAGCGGTACGGGGAGTACCACCACACTGTAGGTGAGCTGTTTTTCGCCCACATGAAATACCTGAATGTCGTTGGGGTTTAGTTCACCCAGCCAACGGCCGATGTAACCGGCACCCACCAGGCCTGGCACGGAACTGATTTGGAGCTGGTTGTTGGCGTCGTCATAAAATTTGTGGTTGACGGTCAGTTCATAAACGTTAGAGATGCGAAGTTCAAAGACGCCATCCATAGGCCCTTTCCCCGACAGAGGCGAATTTAACAAGCGGGAGGTGGTGCGGGTTTGCTCTTCGCCATTTTTGAATAAAACCACCACATACTCGTTTTGCCAGTTGCCAGCGTCATTGGCAATTTGCCCGGCAAAAACCAGCTCTGAGGGTTTTTGCAGCGTTTCATCAACTTCATCGCTGAGAACCTGGGCGGCCTGGGCAACGGCCGTACGCTGCCCGGGAGAGCAGGCAGCCTGGCCAAGCAGCAACAGCAAGCCAAGCAAAAGCACAAACAGTTTGGTTGATTGACCATTTTTCTGGGTAGACATGCGATTCCTCCAATTTGTTACGGCCGTTTTGGAGAAAATTCGGCCGTACACTGCGAAGCCGAGAGCAAGGTGTTCAGCCAGCGCGACCTGTCTGAACAATGCCAGCATACTACAGCGGACAAGTTTGCCGCTGACAGGCGACCGATATAAATCACACAACGAGGTGATAGGAACCGATGGTTTGTGGCAAATTGGAGGAGTGGCGGGGATTGATTTTGTTCGCGGCGGGCACGGAGATCGCCGAGGAAAGAGGAGGTTTTAGCGCAGTTGGTAGTAGCTGTGGCCCGCGCAGGATTGGCAAAGAATACGGCCGTCCATCCCCACCACTTCCCGTTCGTTCATCACTTCTTCGCCGCACTGCTGGCAAATAACGCGCTTGTTGGGCTGGCTGAGGATGGCAGCCAGCGGCTGGCGCAGGGTGACGGGCTGAACGATCACCAACTGCTCATCCGGGATGCGCTGGTAACCCAGCAGATATTCGTGCCAGCGGCTGGGCTGGCCAGGGGCAAAATCCGCAGCGTGGATCCGCGAAACGGCCGTTGGCGCTACGCGCACCGCCTGCCCGGTATGGGTATCAACCAGGGTAGCGGCCACCTTGCCGTAATCCGCCACGCGCAAAGTGCGCCGCCCGACAAAACAGTTGGTGGCCACGGCAATGCCATCCGCGCCGCAGCCGTCCGTTTCTACGATGGTGAGCAGCCGTTTGTCCTCGTTGTTGAAGGGAAGGTCCGTGGTGAGGTTGATGAGGTTCAGCGCCAGCAGGCCGCGCACTCCCAGGCGCACGCCCAGTA
>CAUJGI010000397.1 GCA_963169155.1 Chloroflexota bacterium | reverse complement strand
GCCTTCTTCGACGACCGTTTCGGTAACAACGCGGGTAACCTCAACCGTGACGGTTTCGGTTGTGGGGGTGCAGGCAGCTAAAGCCACTGCAACCAGGGAAATGACGAGGGCAATAATTGCCCAGCGTTTTTTATTCAACATTTGAATTCCTCCTCTAGAGAAAAATATGGAGTTTTTAAACACTTGTGACCTGTTTACAAACTGTTGTTTTTCTTGAATTCTTTCCATTAACCTCCACTTTTAAACATATTTCTTATCATATTTGGTGTTGCAAGGGGCAAAGTTGTTAACAACTCTGCCCCTTTTTTGTCTACAAAAAAACCCCTTAGAAATTTTGCAGACAGAGGAAGATCTTGCGGCTAGTGATAGCGCCGCTGGGACGCAAAGTCGCTAACCCAAATTAGGATTATGATCATCAGGCAGACAAAATCTCATGCAAAACGCATGAAAAGTGCATGAAACGAATTGTGTTGTCACCAAAAAGTCGCTTGGCAGTCTCGTTTTTGTACGGCCGTTCCTTCGCCCGCGGCCCAAAGAGGCGCAGAAACACCCACTTTTTCTGCGCCTCCTGGCTGCATTATCTGGCCGACGCCAGCCAGCTTGTGACGTAAGTTACCAGAGTGGCTACAGGAGCAACGGCCGTTTCGCCCCCGGCCCGCACCTGTACCTCCACCCCGCCCATAACCAGCGAGCGCTGGCTCACCGTCAGGCGCAGCGGCAGGCCGATGAGACCCGCGTCGTTAAACTTCACCCCCGGGCGCTCGTCGCGATCGTCATACAATACGTCCACGCCAGCTTGTAGCAGCTGTTGGTAAAGGGATTCGGCCGTCTCTTCGCCACCCCGCAGCGCCAGCAGATGCACCGGATACGGCGCGACGCGCACCGGCCAGACCAGCCCGGCCTCATCCCGATGATGTTCCGCCAGGCAAGCCAACAGGCGCGTCACGCCAATACCATACGATCCCATCACAATCGGCCGCGCCTCATCCTGCGCATTGACGAAAGTGGCCCCCATCGTACCGCTGTAGCGCGTACCCAGCTTGAAGATGTTGGCCACCTCCACTGCCCGCGCCGTGCGCAGTGGCTGGCCACAATTGGTGCAGGTATCCCCTTCCTGCGCGGCGGCGATGTCTGCCACTTTGTCCACCTGTCCAGACCAACCCGTCAACCCATCGTCTACCAGCCAAAGGTCGGTGGCTTGTTCGGCCGTTGGGCGCAGCCGCTGGGCGTTTAGCACGTGCCCCAGCTTAGTTTCGTTAATTTGGAAATTTTGGGAGAGAACGGCCGTTACCACCCGCTCCCTCTTCTCTTCCCCAACCACCAACTCCGCCACAAACTGCACCGTCTGCGTGCCCTGCTGACTTTCCGGCTTGTGGAACGTCGCTACCTGCCGATTGGCCCGGTAACCGCAGCCGTCGCACAGCAGCAGCGTATCCTCGCCAATTGGCGTGAGGTACATGAACTCGTGAGCGAGCGTGCCGCCCATAATGCCCACGTCGGCTTGCACAGCCAGCACCGGCAGACCGCAGCGAGCAAAAATGCGGAAGTAGGCATCATAGTGTGCCTGGTACTGCCCATCCAGCCCGGCTTCGTCGGCGTCCAGGCTATAGCTGTCCAGCATCGTAAACTCACGGCTGCGGACCAGCCCGGCGCGCGGACGTGGGTCGTCGCGCCACTTGGTCTGGATGTGGTAGGCCAGCTGCGGCAGCTGCCGATAAGAGTGAATTTCCTGTCGGGCCAGGTCGGCCAATGTTTCTTCGTGGGAGAGGGCCAGGGTGAGGGAACGGCCGTTTCGGTCCACCAGCCGCCCCAATTCCGCATCAATCTCATACCACCGCCCTGACGCCTGCCACAAGGCCGCCGGATGCACCAGCGGCATCTTAATCTCCTGCCCACCCAGCGCATCCATCTCCTGCCGCATAATCGCCTCAATTTTTTGCAGCGTACGCTGCCCCAAATGCAAATAGCTAAACACCCCCGCCGCCACCTGCCGCACAAATCCCGCCCGCAGCAGCAGCTGGTGCCCCGCCACCTCTGTCGCCGACGGCGCTTCCCGCAGCGTTTCATTCAGCAATCGACTCATTTTCATGTTGCATCTCTCCAATTTATGTCAACTTAACCAATGTATCCGCTTAAATCTATAAACGCTCTGTGAACTCTGTGGCCAAAAACAAAAAAGCCCCGTGCCAGGCAGACACGGGGCGAAACGTTTTCACAAATGCGGATCAGTTGATGGGCTAGAGCAACAATTTCCCAAGCTGATCAGGTGACAAACGCCAGCCGCCCGCTGCCTCGGCAACGGGGCTGGTAGGTACGGGAGCGTTGGTCACAATCAGCCAGTAGTTCATCGTGGCGTAACCTTACAAAAATTGAACACCTTTGTCAACCGGTTCACGGCAGGGTGAGTTCGGCAACGGCCGTATCAATTGGCGCCTCAGGCGAAGATTCCTGTGCCATGATCCAGTCAATCACCGGCTGCCGCCAGTTGATGGACGTGTTGTAGCCATCTGGATCATACACCGCCAGCAAAGCGTAATCATCGCCCCCAGCGTACATAAAATCGTTCACCAGCACGGTGTAGGACGCATCCGGGTCCAGCTCTTCGCCCGTTTCTTTGAGGTACCAGCGGAAATTGTCGCGGTAGACGCCGCCCACCGCCGCCGAATCTTGACCAAGCATCACGTCCAGTTGCTCCCCTGTGAGCAGCAGCTCCACAATCACATTATCAAACGGCATCACCCCCACCACGTCAGCCAGCGAAATCTCGCCCGGCGGCAAATCGGCCCGCATGCCGCCCACATTGGTAATGGCCACATCGGCTGCCGGATAAGCCCAGAGCCACGCCTCGGTGATGAGCGACTGCATTTCCTGGCTGCGGCGCGCCACCCCCTGCTCACTGTACCCAATCGTGCGGTTCAATTCGGCATCCGCTTCTTCCTGCCAGCGCATCACAATCGACTCGACAACGGGATCGGCCGTACCGCCGCTGTTGCTGCGCACGCCGTACTCAACAGAAAGTACTGTGTCGCTGGATGTATCAAATTGGAACGTGGCGTGGGCATAACCAGCCAGCGCCGTGCCGCCTTCCAGCAGCACAATATCGTTTACTTCGGTAGCCAGCAGTTCGTTGCAGTGACCGCCACCCAACAAATGAATGCCTAAATCGGCCACATCTTGGGCCAAATTCTCCAATTCCGCCTGGCAAATATGTCCTGGCACCACAATCATCTCTGCGCCAGCAGCCTTCACCTGGGGCACCACTTCACGCAGCGCCGTTTCATAGTCCACAAAATCAAACAGAGCCACGTTGACTGGATTGGTCGTTGTGGGCGTACTGCGGGTGGTCAGGCCAATGATCCCCACCTGAATCTCGTTGACGGTGATGATGGTGTACGGCCGTATCCCCAAATCTTCTGGCGTAGTCCCATCCGCTTTGTAGCGAATATTCGCGCTCAAAAATGGAAATTCGGACTCAGCGGCCCG
>CAUJGI010000396.1 GCA_963169155.1 Chloroflexota bacterium | reverse complement strand
CTCAAAGGTCCCACCTCCCTGTTCCCGATCTCGGCCATCTTCCTGCGCGTAGGTTTATTCCGGTAGGGGCAGCTGCAACTGACGCCGGTGGCTTAGTCGGCCGTTTTTTCCAGCATTCGTGACGGTATCATTGTGCTGGACCAAAACTTTCGGATTGCCGAGCTGAATCCGGCGGCGCTGCGTATGTTGGGGCTAAAAGAGGGTGGGGTGACGGGGCAGTCGATTACGGCCGTTTTCCCATTTTGGGAAGATGCTGCCCTGGACCAGGCGTTTTTTGACCAGAACCAATCGCTGGAATTTTACTACGAGCACGGCGGGCAGTACCGCTATCTGGAAGTTCACAACGACACGATCAAAAGCAACTTGCTCGATGCCGTGGGCACGATGCTCATTTTGTACGACGTAACGGACCGCAAGCTGGCCGAAAAAGCCCGGCAGATGTCGGACGACCGCTACCGCACCATTTTTGAAACCGACAGCGCTGCCACAATTATTCTGGAAGAGGATATGACCATCTCGCTGGCCAACGACCAGTTTGCCCGGTTGGCTGGTTATCCCCGACAAGAGCTTGAAGGCAAAAAGAAGTGGACCACCTTTGTGCACCCAGAAGACGTTGAGGTGATGAAAGAGTACCACATTAAGCGGCGGCAAAATGAGCGGGATTTGCCCGACAAATACGAATTCCGCTTTGTGGATCGTTACGGCCGTACAAAAGACGTCTTCGTTTCGGTAGCGATGGTGCCTGACTCCCGCATCAGCATTGCCTCGATGCTGGACATCACCGACCGTAAGCTGGCGGAGCAGCTGCTGCAGCAGCGCGCCACCGACCTGGAAGCGGCCGTTCGCTCCGAACAAGAGCGCAGCGCCATCATTTTGCGCAGTGTCAAAGACGCCATCGCTCTGAGCAATTTGTCATACAAAATTGTTTATGTCAACCCGGCGTTCACCCAGTTAAGCGGCTACAGCCAGGAAGAGGCGCTGGGGCAGTCGGCAAACTTTATCTTGAACGGCCGTGTTCCCCTCCCCATCTGGCGCTCACTGCAAGGCGCAATCGTAGACCAGACGGTGTGGGAAGGCGAGCTGCAGCTCAAGCGCCAAGATGGCACGGTGTATGATGCGGCCGTCCTGGTAGCCCCGGTGCGCGACGGTCACGGTCTCCTGATCGGCTACGTTTCCAGCCATCGCGACATTACCGAGGCCAAACGGCTGGAAGAATCACGCCGCCGCTTTGTGACCAACATTTCCCACGAGCTGCGCACGCCAGTGACCAACATCAAACTGTACACGGAACTGCTCAACCGCCACTTTGACAACAACCGCCGCGAACGATACTTTGCCACCCTCGACGACCAGATTGAACGGCTGGAAAGCATCATCCAGAACAGCCTGGAAATTGTGTACCTGGAAGATGAACAAAAAGAGCTGCACCGCGAGACAATTCATTGGGAAATGTTGAGCGAAAGTTTGCACACCCGCCTGCAGCCCCAGGCCGCTGAGAAAAACATCACCCTCCGTTTTGCGCCTCAGATTGCCCAACTACCGCCCATCATTGGGGACCCGCAGCGCATTTCCCAGGCAATCTACGAGCTGATCCACAACGCCATCTCCTTTACCCCGACGGGTGGCCAGGTCGACGTAACGGGCCAGGTGAAGCAGGAGCAGTCCAGCCACTACCTTACCCTCTCAGTCAGCGACAACGGGCCAGGCATTGTCCCCGCCGAGCAGGCGCGTGTCTTTGATCGCTTCTACCGGGGGCGGCAGGCCGAATCGGCCCAAATTCCCGGTACGGGTCTGGGGCTGAGCATGGTAACCTTGATAGCCCAGGCGCACAACGGCCGTCTCACCCTCCACAGCCACCCCGGCGAAGGCAGCACCTTCACCCTATGGTTCCCGTTAAACTGAGCCGCGGTCTAAAAACGAACGCTCTTTCAGATTGGGCCACTCTCAAAGATTGGCCCAATCTCAGTCAGTAAACTCTAAGGATGCGTTTACAAATAACTTTTGATAAGAAAACGCATCCGCAAGGTTTGCCCGTTTACCAAAACCCAAAGTTAAAAACGGGCAAACCCTAAGCGGTTACTGACGGCCGTTGCCCCGTCGTTGCCATCTTCCCTATTTTCACTATAGTAATAGAGTCGCGACGCCCGCCAAACCGGGCCGCGCCTACCTGCCAGGAAGCAGGGCTGGTGGGCCAGCATGGGCGTCGCACCGCAACTATCAGAAAAGGACAAACAAGACATGGAAATTTTGGAACAAGCCCAGGCGCTGATCCTCTCCTACGGACTGAACGTGCTGGGGGCCATTGTGATTGTGATCGCGGGCTGGTGGCTGGCGGGCATCCTCTCCAAATGGATCGAAAAGGCGCTGGCCAGAACCAGCAGCAACAAAGCGCTGTACCGCTTTGTGGGCAGCCTGGCCTACTATGCCATTATTGCCTTTGCCGTGGTGGCGGCTCTGGCCAGACTGGGCGTGCAAACCGCCTCCTTCATTGCCGTGCTGGGCGCGGCTGGCCTGGCCATCGGCCTGGCCCTGCAAGGCGCGCTGTCTAACTTTGCCTCCGGCGTGATGATCCTGCTGTTTAAGCCGTTTGAGATTGGCCATTACGTGGAAATTAGCGACTCGTTTGGCAAAGTGACCGACATCAAAATCTTCAACACGGTGCTGGTGACCCGCGAGAAAAAAACGGTCATCATCCCCAACGGGCTCATCATCAGCGACAAGATTGTGAACTATTCCAAACAGGGCCATATTCGGGTCGACATGGTGTTTGGCATTGGCTACGTTGATGATTTGCTGAAAGCCAAGCGCATTTTGCAGGAGTTGGTTACGGCCGATTCTCGCGTCTTGCCGGAACCCTCACCCCGCGTCGCCGTGCTGGAACTGGCCGACAGCAGCGTCAATTTTGCGGTACGGCCGTACGTCAAAATTGAAGATTATTGGGACATCCAACTCGACATGCCCGAACGTGTCAAACTACGCTTCGACCAGGAAGGCATCTCCATTCCCTTCCCACAGCGGGAGGTGCATCTCTTTCAAGCCAATTAGGCGGTAATCGGTAATCCGTCATCGGTTATCCGTAATGTCGCTGCGCGACCGCTTCGCGTACGGTTATCCGCTTACCGAACACCGTTCACCGATTACCGATTACCGTCTGCTCTCTGTGGCTAATCTAGACACAGATATTACAATAGCGTCATGGATGAAAAAATAGTTGCCTCATATCAGGTGAAACCATGAACGATTTTCTCTGGCAAGAGCGTGATTCACAGGATTTTATTGATTACGGCCGTTACTTTGTTCCCCAGCGCGAATACCAGCTGCAAACCATTGCCGATCTCATCCCCCCACCCAACGGGCCGGCCCACATTCTGGAACTGAGCTGCGGTGAAGGGCTGCTGGCCGAAGTGCTGCTGCACCGCTTTCCCCTCGTCACCGTGCACGGCTACGACATGTCACCCGTCATGCTGCAGCAGGCCAAGGCGCGATTGGTTCCCTTTGGCGAACGGTTTGCGCCACGCCGGTTTAACCTGGCCGAAAGAGAGTGGCGCACCGCCGAACCGAGATTCCACGCCGTGGTCAGTTCGCTGACCATTCACCACCTGGACGGGGCGGAGAAGCAGCAGCTGTTCCGCGACCTGTTCCCCATGCTGCTGGCGGGCGGCACGCTGGTAATTGCCGATCTGGTCACGCCGACGCGGGCCTTGGGAACGGCCGTTGCCGCCAATGGATGGGATGAAGCGGTGCGCCAGCGCAGCCAGCATCTGGATGGCAACGACGACGCCCTGGCCCGGTTTGAGCAGCTAAAGTGGAACCTGTACCGCTACCCGGAAGACCCGGCGGTAGCCATCGACAAACCCAGCCACTTGCTGGATCAGCTGAAGTGGGTAGAACAGGCGGGATTTACGGCCGTAGACGTCCATTGGGCGCTGGCGGGCCACGTCCTTTACAGCGCTATTCGCCCGGAAACATAGCAAGTTTTGCCCATTGTTGTGCGGAGCGGCTGGGATGCTTTTCGGCGCACCCACAACAAGGCAAATGAGTTCATCAGGAGACAAAATGAGCGTTGGACGATTTTTAGGTGGCATCATGGCCCTGGTGCGCGAGGTGGAAAACGGCCGTTACCTCCTCCTCCAGCGCGCCAGCAGCAAAGACGTGGGCGCGGGCACCTGGGAATGTGTCACCGGGCGTGTGGACCAGGGCGAGAGTTTTGAAGAAGCCCTTTACCGCGAAGTGCAGGAGGAGATTGGCGTCACGCCCCAAATCGAGTTTATCCTGGGCACAACCCACTTTTTTCGCGGCCCGTCCATTCCCGAAAACGAACTGCTGGGCATCGCCTACGCCTGCACCATTCCCGCCACCAGCAGCATCCACTTGGGCGACGAGCATGATGCCCACTACTGGTTCACCGCCGCCGAGCTGATCGATTTTCTGCCCCAAAACCACTGGCTGACGCCCGTCGTCCACCGCGCTGAGTTCATGCGCCAGCATTGGCCTGGGGAACTACAAGATTATTTTGCGGAACGGCCGTTTGAATTCTTCTGGCAGCCCGACAAATAACATCAATCGGCAGCTGCCTTGTCTTTGCTGGGAATAGCGGTTAGTGGTTGGTGGCTGGTACGAACCACAAACCAGCAGCCACTCATAAGGAAAATAATATGAGCCGAGAATTCGAAGAGATGTTGACCACCGTCAGCCCGGAAGTGGCCACCCTGGCACAGCAGGCCAGGGCGCTGATTCAAAACGTGATGCCCCATGTGGTGGAAGTGGTCTGGGTCACCCAGCGTATCAGCGGTTACGGTGTCGGACCAAAAAAGATGTCGGAGCAGTTCTGCTACATCGCCCTCTTCACAGAGCGCATCAACCTCGGCTTTTACTACGGCGCTGACCTGCCCGACCCGCAAAACCTGCTGGAAGGCACTGGCCAAACCATGCGCCACGTCAAAATTATCCACCCAGAACAGCTGGAAAATCCCGCCCTGCGTGATTTGGTTGTGCTGGCCTCCACCCACCTGCCAAAACTGAAAAAATAGACGAACAGTTCATTTGTGTATAATAGGCCGATGGAAGAAACGATCCGAAAAAGTGACGTCGCCTCCCCCAAACGGCCGCTGCTGCAAACCAAGCTCACCCTGCCGCGCCTGCGCAATAATCCGGTGGTGCGCCCGCGCCTGTTGGACCGGTTAAACACGGCCGTTTCGCCCCAGGGCACCATCCAGCCCAAGCTCACCCTCATCACCGGACCCGCGGGTTACGGCAAAACCACCCTGGCCAGCCAGTGGATTGCCCAGATGGCCCGGCCCGTCGCCTGGCTCTCGCTCGACGCCGCCGACAACGACGAAGCCCGCTTCCTGGCCTACCTCTTTGCCGCCATCGGCACCGTGCGCGAAGAAATTGGCGAAGCGGCCCTGGCCCGGCTCACCTCCACCTACCTCTACAACGACAGCGAAGCCATCCTCACCGCCCTGCTCAACGACCTGGCGCTGGGGGAAGAAACGGCCGTCATCGTCCTCGACGACTACCACCTGATCACCGCGCCCGCCGTGCACACGGCCGTCACCTTTATTTTGCAAAACATGCCGGTGCAGCTGCACCTCATCATCACCAGCCGCAGCGAACCGCCCCTGCCGCTGGCCCTGCTGCGGGCCCAGGACGCCCTCAACTGGATTGGCAGCCGCGATTTGCGCTTCACCCCCGACGAAGCCGCCCAATTTTTGCAGCAAACGATGGGCCTTCAGCTTACCCACCAGCAAATCGAACAGCTCGACGAGCAGGTGGAAGGCTGGGTCACCGGCTTGCAGCTCATCGCCCTGGCCCTGCAGGAATCGGTCGCCCTGCCCGAAGCATTTTCCGGCAGCCAGCGCTACCTGGTGGATTACCTGGCCGACCAGGTGCTCAGCCGCCAGCCCGCCGAAATTCAGGAATTTTTGCTGCAAACGGCCGTCCTCACCCAGTTCAACGCCAGCCTGTGCGAAGCGCTGACGGGCCACCCCTGCCAGCCGCTTCTGGAGCAAATTGAAGCGGCCAACCTGTTTTTGGTGCCGTTGGACGCGGCACGACGCTGGTACCGCTACCACCATCTGTTTGGCGACTTTTTGAACGGCCGTCTCCAGCAGCAAAAATCCCCGGTCCAGATTGCCCACCTGCACCAGCAAGCTGCCTGCTGGTACCACGAAAATGGCCACTCCCTCATTGCCGTGGACCACGCCCTGGCCGCCGCCGACTACGATCTGGCGGTTGTCCTCATGGAAACAGTGGCCCGCGATGTGCTCATGTTTGGTGAAGGCATCACCCTGCGCCAATGGGTCGAGGCGCTGCCGGAAGCGTGCCAAACCGATCGCCCGCGCCTGACGCTCTTCTACATCTGGTCGCTCATCCGCACCGGCGATTTTGCCCAGGCCAAACGGCTGCTGGAAGCCGTCAGCGATCACCTGGACACGCCGCTGCTCTGGGGTGAATGGTCGGCGCTGCGGGCACGCCTGGCCATGATCACCGGCGACACGGAAATTAACATCAAGTTTTCCACCAAGGCGCTGGACAAGCTGCCAGAAGATCAGCACATGCTGCGCAGCGAGGTGGCCATCAACCTGGGCTTCTCCCACTTGCAACGCGCCGAATTGGACGCCGCCCGCGACGCCTTCGCTGAAGCGGCGCAAAACACCACGCACGATCCTGGCCTGTGGGCCGTCATGTTTGCCACCTTTTATTGGGGCCAGACCCATGAGCGGCAGGCACAGCTCAAAGAAGCGTTTGCTATTTATGAACGAGGTCTGGCGGCGGCCGCTTCCCATCAATCGGCCGCCGTGGGTTTTATGCACCTGGGGCTGGGCAAGCTGCTCTACGAATGGAACCGGCTGGGCGAGGCCGAAACGCACCTGCGCCGCGCCTTGGCCTGCGCCGCGCGCAGCGGCGACCACAAGATGCTCATCTACAGCCGCGAGGCGCTGGCCCAACTGCTGCTCACTTTGGCCGATTGGCCCGCTGCCGAGTCGCTGGTGGTCGCCCTGGAGCAGCAGATTCAAGCCACCACCCTCTCTGCCTTTCGTGCCGAGTTGGCGCTGCAGCGCGGCGACCTGCGCCTGGTGCGCCAGTGGGCCGATGGGCTGGGCATTGCCCTCAGCGATGCGGCGGAAAAGATTCGTGAACTGCCCGGTGCTTACCTGCTGCTGGCCAAATTCCACATCGCCAACCGGGCGTACGAGCCGGTGCTGCCGGTGCTGGAAATCCTGGGCGAATTTGCCCTGGCGCGGCAGAGCAAGAGCTTTGGACTCAACGTGTCGCTTTTGCGGGCGCTGGTGCTGGCCAAGATGGGGGCGATGGAAACGGCCGTACCCACCTTCCAGCAAACCCTCACCCAGGCCGAACCGGGCGGCTACA
>CAUJGI010000395.1 GCA_963169155.1 Chloroflexota bacterium | reverse complement strand
GTATGCCCGTCAGGGTGATCTGGAGCGGGCTGCTGAGCTTTGTGGGCTTCTAGGCACTCAGGGGGATTTTGATCATCAGGCGATACGAATGCTCTATCGGGTGCCGTTGGAAGTGAACCTGCGCGCCAGACTGGGAGACGCTGTTGATGCAGTCGAGAGCCAGCGGCTGCTGGGGCAGCGGTTACACGATGTGGCCCAGGCGCTGCTTGGTAAACCCCCGCTGGTTGAAGAGAATTCGCTCTCTTTTGAGCCGCCAACGAACGATAGTCTGCCACCTGACGATGCGGCAACGGCCGTTCCCCACCTATCTCCCGCCGAAGCCGACCTGATCGAGCAGATGCTGGATGAAGCCGCCGGGGATGCCGCCGAACCGCATGAAAAGCTGCGCGGTGAGGCGCTGCTGGCTCATTTGCTCACCATCAGTCGGCGGATGGCCACCATGCGCTCGCTGGCACCGCTGCTCTCATTTGCCATGAACGAAGTCATTGCCCTGGTTGGTGCGGAGCGCGGCTACATCGTGTTTATTCAGGAGGATGGCACGCTGGACTTCCGCGTGCGCCGCCGGGCCGACGGCGCAGACGTGCAGTCCGACGCGGACACCATTAGCCGCTCCATTTTGGCTGAGGTGGTGCGTACCCAACAGTCGCTGGTGGTGCGCAATGCGCTGCTGGATCCCCGTTTTGCCACCGCACACAGCGTGCTGGCCATGCAGCTGCGCTCCATCATGTGTGCCCCGCTTATCACGCAAGACCGCATCATTGGGGCGATTTACGTGGAGAGCCGGTCACGGAGCGGCCGTTTTACCACAGACGATTTGGCTCCCCTGGAATTTTTCAGCAACCAGGCGGCCGTGGCCATCGAAAATGCCAACCTCAACGATAACCTGGAAGCTGTGGTGGCCAAACGCACGGCGGAACTGGCCGAGGCCAAAGAAGCGGCCGAAGCGGCCAACGCGGCCAAAACGATTTTCCTCTCCAGTATGACGCACGAACTGCGCACGCCGATGAATGGCGTTTTGGGCATGGCCAGCCTGCTGCAAGACACCAGCCTGGATCTGGAGCAGCGTGACCTGGTCAACACCATTCGCACCAGCGGCGACACCTTGCTCACCTTGATTAACGACATTCTCGACTTCTCTAAAATTGAGGCCAACAAGCTGGAACTGGAGCAGGTGCCCTTCTCGCTGGCGCAGTGCATTGAGGACGCGCTCGACCTGGTAACGCCTAAAGCGGCCGAAAAAGGACTCACCCTGGCATACTTTATTGACGACGCGGCACCGACCCGGCTGCAGCAGGATGTAACGCGCGTGCGCCAAATTCTGACGAACTTGCTTAGCAATGCGGTTAAGTTTACCGAAAAGGGGCATATTGTGGTGCGGGTTGGTCTGGCTGAATTGGCAACAGCGGATACGGCCGTTCCCCAGCTTGTTCGCTTCAGCGTCCGGGACACAGGCATTGGTATTTCGTCTGACCAGCTCAACCGGCTGTTCGGCCTCTTTAGCCAGGCCGAGGCTTCGACCGCCCGGCGTTATGGCGGCACGGGGTTGGGGCTGGCGATTAGCAAACGCCTGGCAGAGATGATGGGCGGTGGCCTGCTTGTAGAAAGTGATTTGGGTGCCGGTTCCACCTTTACTTTCACCATTCAAGCCAGGCCACTGGCAGCATTGCCTGTGCCGCCAGGTCGGCCGTATGCGGGCAAAAGCGCTTTGCTGTTAAGCAATAATGAAGTAAACCAGCACTTTTTGGCTCAACAGCTGCACATCTGCCAGGTGACGATGACCACGGCCGTCTCCCAATCCCCTACCTGGCCGGCACAACTGGCTGCCGCCGAACTGCTTTTGATCGATTGGAATCACAGCGACACGCCCGGGGCCGATTTGCTAGCACAGGTTACCCAAACGCGGCCCAATTTGCCTGTTGTTGTCCTGACACAGTGGGGGCAGCGTTTGCCCGACAGATGGGATGGGGTTACGGCCGTTTCCCTGCCCCTCAAATCCAACCAACTGCACCACGCCCTGATGGCACTCTTTTCCGGCCAGGACGAGCCGCGGGACGCCTCGCTGATCAGCACCCCCTTCAACCAGCAGATGGCGCAGGCATATCCCTTGCGCATTCTCATTGCCGAAGACAACAGCGTGAATCAAAAAGTGGCGCTGCGCATGTTGGCCCGATTGGGCTACCAGCCAGAAATTGCTAACAATGGAACGGAAGCCATTGCCGTCTTAGATCAACGGCCGTTCGACTTAATTTTGATGGACGTGCAAATGCCCGAGATGGATGGTGTTGTGGCTACCCGGCGTATCAGGGCTGATTTTCCGGCGCAGGCTCAGCCCTTCATTGCCGCCATGACGGCCGACGCCATGACCGGCGACCGGGAAAAATACCTGGCCGTTGGCATGAACGATTACATCAGTAAGCCAATCAGCGTGGCAGACTTGATCGGTGTTCTGCGCCGCGCTTATGCCGCGAAAAATTCTACCGTGCAATAGCCCAGCCTGAACCTGTGTAACCTAATAAAAAAGGTGCAGCGAATTTTTCGCTGCACCTTTTTTGGTGTCACATAGGTTATGGCAGTTTGGTTTTAATTCACAACCAGGCGGCCCTGCATGCTGGGATAGTGACCAGCCACCGTGCAGATGACCAGGTACTCACCGGGTTCGCTGGGTGCAAAAAAGCTCTCACGGAACGATTCGCCAGCCGCTACCAGGCCGGTCTCTTTCAGAATGAGGTCGGCGTTGGCTGCCGAATCAAACGCATCGGGCATATCCGAATTCAGCTTGATAACAGCCCAATTGTGCTCAACGGTGCCATTGTTCATCAACTCAATGGAGACCTGGCCGCCCGCATTTACGTTCCATTGCGGGGGATTGGTGGCGTTATCGGGGGTTGCGCCATAGTAGTTGTCATTTTGCGTAACTTGAATGGTCACACTCTCGGGTTGAGTCGATTCTTCTTCACCACCTCCCCCACAGGCGACAAAAAAGAGGGCGGCAAAGATTGCCAACACGGCCAAATACTTCAGTTTCATTTCTTCACTCCTTTCAAAAATAGGTGTTTACAAACGGTAATGAATTAAAGCAAAAATCTTTAAGCTGTCAACTTTTTGCAAAGATATCTTGCTTCAAAATCTACAAAACTTAGATGAACGAGCGAATCTGCTGCGTTGTACGGCGCTGTGATTGGGTTAATGGTTATACGGCCGTTTCATACCTCGGCGGCAGCAGTCCCAAAAATGAGCCAAAAGCGTGTTGAATCGTTAATGGTGCGATGGTGGCCATGCGCCAGATCAGGGAAAACATCTCGGGTTGGCGGTAGGCAAACAGGTGTCGGGCAATAAACGTCCGCCGCCGCAGCAGCCGCCCCAGCCGATGCTGCTGCAGTGCCTGTTTGTAGTTCTGAAAGCGAAAGTCGTTCCGGGCAAAGGCGTCGTCAATTTGCTGGGCCACAATCGCGCCATATTCCAT
>CAUJGI010000394.1 GCA_963169155.1 Chloroflexota bacterium | reverse complement strand
ACGCCAGCATGGCGGCGAAGGGCCAAAAGTAGGTCTGGTGAAAGTCGGGCGAGTGCCATTCCTGGATGTACGCCTGCATTGGGCCGCTGCCCAGGGTGAGGAAGGGGTAGATCCACAGCTCGATGCCGCTGGGATTTACCGCCGCCGCCAGAAAACTGGCAGCAGTTACACCAAAAAGGTGAGTGACGGCCGTTTTCCCTAACGTTCTCTCGGTCGGCATGGCCAGCCAGCGCTGCGCCACATCACCCACCGCGTAGGTGCCCAGCAGCACCACGCCCAGCAGGTAGCCGCTGTGCAAATTGGCCCAGATCAGCGTCAGCAGCGGCAGCCACCAGAGCGTTTGTACCCGCCACTGCCCATCCTTCACCCGCTCGACGATGAGGACAAAGACGGCCGTTAGCAGCAAGTTAAATATCTGCGGCCGCACCCCCCAGACGATGGCCGAAGTGACGGCAGCTAACAACACGATGAAGGCGGCGAGATACGGCCGTCCCGCACACGCCAGGTACAGCAGCCAATAGGTCAGAGCAATAAGCGCGGCAAAAAAGAGGATGAGGCCCGGCAAGCCACCCGCCAGGTACACCAGCCATAGGATCAGCTGAGAGAGCCATTCGTGGGTCACCCAGGCGTTTTGCGGCACGGTGAAGGTGAAGACGTCCTGCGCCGGAATGCCATTTTGCAGAATGAACTCCCCGGTGCGCAGATGCCACCACATGTCCGGGTCCAGCGTCTCGCGCACGGCCATGGTGAAGAGGGCAATGGCAAACAGGGCAGCAAACAGGCGTTTGGTGTTCAAAAAAGCGATTTTAGTCACAAAGAAACACGGTACTAGGTAACTCTGTCGGCAGAAATTACACAGTGAAAAGGGGTGTTTTCTGACAAGTTGACGGGGTGACAGGGTGAAGCACAGTCTAATCACTAACCATTTTCGATTAACCGCTCACCGGTGAATAATTAAGCATTCACCGGTTTTCTGGCATAAACCGTAAACAAATCGCCAAAATTCAGGGGGATAGCCACATGCCCCAGCCGCATACCGTTGACCACCCACCCAACCACCCGGCCCAACGGCCGATTCAGCGCTTTAACCCGCGAGACAAAATAATTGAGCCGCAAATAACGCCCTTCCGCGCCAGACCAGACAACGGCAAAACCGTTCTTTTCTAGCATCTTGCCCAGCGTTTTCTGGCTGAAGTAGTGAATGTGCATATCCATCAGCCAGGGCCAGCGCGCGCCCAGCAGCCTGGCAATCAGGCTGCTGATGTCCATCGTGTGAATCACTACCCAGCCGCCCGGCTTAAGCAAATGGTACGCCTTACCAATCTCGCCCGACGGATCGGCCACGTGCTCGATGACGTCCCACATCGTCACCACATCAAACTGCTGGCCGTGCAGCGCTGGCGCATCTTGCGTGCCGTGAATGATATTGAGTCCCTGCTGCTGCGCCACGCTGGCGGCCCATTCCGACGGCTCGACGCCGCACGCCTGCCAGCCCGCCTGGGCAGCGGTCTCTACAAACACGCCGATGTACGCGCCAACATCTAGCAGGGAACGGCCGTTGGCCTGCCCCACCCGTTTTTCCATGGCCCGTAAATGTTTTTGGAAGGTGAGTTCACGACCGGCCCGCTCTTGCACGTAGGTTTGGTCGGTAACGGCCGTATACGCCTCCAAAATTTCATCACCCGACCAGCGCGGATTGGCATACACATGGCCACACTGACGACATTCCACAATCTGAGCATGGTGGCCATAGCCCGGATTGGTACAAGAAAACGCGTCAACTTCAATTTTTTCGTCGGGCAGCAACGTAGCCGGAAAGCGCACCACGTAATCGTCGGCACCACATAAATTACATTGAACGTCAATCATGATGAGGAAATGGGCACTTCTGGTCTGCGTGGTTCGCCGCCGCGCAGGCGACGCAAAAATAAACGCAGCAAGGTGTACTGCGCCTTGATCACTTCATTACGCGAAATCTTAGTCTGGCCCTTGCGCCGATCTTCAAAAATAATCGGCACTTCGCCAATTTGCCAGCCGCGCCGCTGGCACATAAACAGCATCTCCACCAAAAACGAGTAGCCGCTGGAGAAAATCCGCTCCAGCGGAATCGATTCCAGCACCTCGCGCCGGTAAAGCCGGAAGCCCGCGGTGGCATCCCTGGCGCGTAAACCAAGCAGCGAGCGGGCCACAAAGTTGGCCCCCTTGCTCAGCACCACGCGCTTCCAGGTGCAGTTGCGCTGGCCGCCGCCCGGTACATAGCGTGAACCAATGACCACATGTTTTTGTCTGCTCAGGGCAATCATATCGGGAATGTAGCGGGGATTGTGGGAAAAATCGGCATCCATGGTCATGATGCGTTTGGCGCCAATGCTCAACGCCTTCTTAAAACCGGCGATATAGGCCGTCCCCAGCCCCATTTTCCCCGGACGATGGACCACAACAACCCGCCCCGGCTTTTCCGCCGCCCACCGGTCGGCCATCTGGCCCGTACCATCGGGCGAATTATCATCCACCACGATCACCCCAATGGACACTGGCAAGGCCAGCAATTGGGAGATAAGATCGTCCAGGTTATCTGCCTCGTTGTAGGTAGGTACAATTACAAAGCTGTCTGTCATAAAGTTTAGCCCTTTTGGTGGCGCGCTGCTGGTTTTGCACTTGCCACCTGTGGCTGGGAATTTTAGCTGCAATTTAGCCAAGCTGGCTGATTGTAACGATTACCTTTCGACCAAACAACATTCTATTTAGATTTCTGCCTCACTTTCTGTCAGGAGTACGCATGACAACTCGCTATAAAGCTGTGTTTTTTGATCTGGACGGCACCTTGCGCCTCCCCATCCCCTCACCAACTGATGCTTTCATCCAGTTTGCCCGTTCCCACCATATACAGATAGATGATGCCTCTACCCGGCGGGTAAAAATTTGGGCGCATGAATATTGGAGCCAGGATTTGCTGCTGGGCCAGGAGATGGCTCGCCTGGGTGAAGATACTTTTTGGATCAACTATTCACGCCAGCTGCTAGAAACTGTCCAGGCCACTGATGAACTTGAAGTTCGTGCCCGTCTTGTTCGGGAATATTTTGGGTCCGACTATGCCCCCAAAGTACAGTTAGCGCCTGGCGCTGTGGAGCTTTTGGCCGAGCTGAAGTCTGCTGGATATATCTTGGGGGTCATTTCTAACCGCTCGCAGCCATTCACCCATGTGCTAACGGAGCTTGGCATTGCCGACTGGTTCGACCTGACGATGGCTGCGGGAGAAGTTGGGTGCTGGAAGCCCAATCCGGCCATTTTTGATCATGCGCGAAGCCACTTTGCCACCCTAACGGCGGCGGAGTGCATCTATGTCGGCGACAACTATTTTGCCGACGGCATTGGCGCGCAAAATGCGGGCATGACGCCGATTATATTTGATCCAGATGCGTTGTATGGGGAGGAGGCATTCGCCTGCGTAACCGAAATGAGCGAGTTAAGGGCGTTTTTATCGCTTTATCTCGCCTGATTTGGCTCTCACGTTTTTGGCTCATCGTCCTGGTTAAAATCGATCAGGCCGCGCTGGAGCGCTTCTTGCATCGAAATGCCGCGAGTATTCTCTGCCTCGTCGTCCGTCAGGGAAGCATTCCAGAAGGCATCGAGATCGGCCGTTTCATCCATTGGCCCCTCGCTGCTCATGAGCAAACTCAACAGATCATCGGGTTCAGTGGCCAAATAATCGGTGGCAGTGGGTTCTGTTTGGGCTGGTGGTGTTGACGCGGGAGGGGGTGAAGCTACGGCCGTTCCCGATACCGTATCTTCTTCGACAACAGCAGCTGCCTCTCTGGCAGCAGGTGCGGGCGGCAAGGCGGGCAGCATTGCCACCAAATCTTTGATGGCCCGCTGCGTAAATACCCAAATGGTGCCAATCCGGCCCCGCCGGGCGGCCATGTCAAAAAAGAGAGAGAGGAAGTGCCCACGCCCGACGTTGGCGCAGTAAAATTCAAAATTGTCACCAACGTGATACTGCAAGGTAAACGGTTCGGTCGCACCCAGCTCATCGGCCAGCAAAAAGCTGCTGCTCAGGTTGTTGGCCACAATGCCCATCAGCTTGGGCAGGTCAAACTGACGGCCGTCTCCGGCCGAAAACAAAATATCCCCTATCGTGGAACAGAGGGTTAAATGCATGGCACCGGTGTCTACCCGGAGTGAATCGAGACGGCGCTGGAGATCGTCGGAAACGGCCGTTTTGGCAGGTACTGTGGCAGCAGGTGTGGCCGGTGGTAAGGTGACAGATTCGCCATGAAGTGCCGTGTGAACGGCCGTTAACACACTGTCCGTATCCAGCGGCTTCTGAAAATAGCGATACACCCCCAGGTCCGCCGCCTCCTTGCGCCCCTGGTTTGACGAATAAGCAGTAATCATAATGACCGGCATCTCGCGCCCCAACGCCTTGACCCGCCGCACCAGATCAAAGCCGCTCATGCCCGGCAGGCGCACATCGGTGATCAGCAAATCAAACTGCGACCGCCGCAGTTCCAGCAGCCCTTCCTCAGCTGAAGGAACCGCCAAAACCTCACAATCCTGGTTAGACAGCTCCAGCATCGAGCGCAGAAACTCCAACATCTCAAAGTGGTCATCAACAACTAAAATCTGCTTTGCATCCGCCATAGTAAAAATCCGTTGTCCTCTTTGCTTTTGTCCATTATAGAGTCTGCCAACACAATAAGACAAGCATGAAAAAAGGCCTGCATATGCAGACCTTTTTACCTTCACAATAAAATTTCACTTTCAAATCTGGCCGATTAATACTCAACCAGATGCGCATCAGCTGGCAAATTTTCACGCGTCAGCTTACTGGCACCCTTTTCACCAGTTTCCAACAACCAGCAGGCTGCATAATGTTCACTGCCGTAATCCTTAAACGGCGGCTCTTCCTGTGAACATTTGTCAAAGGCCAACGGGCAGCGCGTATGGAAACGGCAGCCGCTGGGCGGGTTCAACGGACTGGGCACGTCACCCTCCAAAATCACCCGCTGCCGCTTCAAAGTCGGGTCCGGAATCGGAATGGCAGACATCAATGCCTGGGTGTAAGGATGCAGCGGATCGCGATACAAATCATCGCGGGAAGACATCTCCACCATCTTACCCAGGTACATCACCCCCACTCTGTCGCTAAAATGCTCCACAACACTCAGGTTATGGGCAATAAACAGGTAGGTCAAACCAAAATCATTTTGCAGTTCGCGCAAGATGTTAAGCACCTGGGCCTGAATAGACACATCCAACGCGGAAACGGGCTCATCACACACGATGAATTTCGGCCGTAACGCCAGTGCCCGGGCAATACCAATGCGCTGCCGCTGCCCGCCAGAGAACTCATGCGGGTAACGCCGCGCATGATCCGCCCGCATACCCACACGGGTGAGCATCTCAACGACAATATCGTAGCGCTCCTGGGCATTTTTGTCGGTGTGAATGCGCAGCCCCTCAGCAATACTCTCGCCAATTGGCATACGCGGATCTAGCGAAGAATACGGGTCCTGAAAAATGATCTGAATGCTT
>CAUJGI010000393.1 GCA_963169155.1 Chloroflexota bacterium | reverse complement strand
CCGTCCCGCTTCGCCAGACAATACACATCATTGGCCCCCTCTGGTTCCCCGATGTGGTAGTTGTTGGGGCTGCATCCGGCATCGTACAGGCGTTGTTTGAGTTCGTCTAGGGTCATGGCAGTAATAAATGGGACGCGGATGTACGCGGACGAGCGCTGATAGAATTCTTCATCCGCGTCATCCGCGTTCATCCGCGTCCGATAAAAATGTCGAGCTTTACGGAAGCGCGGCTACTGGTTTGGTTGTGGCGGTGGTGGTGTGGAACGGCCGTTCATCCTTATCACAAATCAGCTGCACCACATTCCGGCCGGACATGGCCACGATGGGCACACTGCCGCCCGGTTCCACCCATTGGCCCGCCATGTAAAAGTTGTTCAGGCCGGGCAGCTGCTTTTTCATGCCCTGGATCATCTTCATCATCGTTTTGTCGGTGAGCAGCCAGCCGCAGGTGGAGCCAAGGTGGTTGCCCGTGTACCGCTCATAGCTCACCGGCGTGGCCACATCCTTCACCTCGATTTGCTGCCGGATGCCGGGATATTTGGTTTCCAGGAAGTTGATGCAGATTTCGGCGGCTTGCAGCTGCTCGGTGTCGTACAGTTTACGGCCGTAAATGCGCTGCCAGTAATGGTAATCGGTGCGCAGCATGATGACAACAGCCGATTTTCCCGGCGGCGTCAGCGACGGATCATAGCAGTAATGTTTGACGCCGATGCAGTCGTAGCTTTGCCCGGTGACTTGCAGCGGCTCGTCCAGCAAATACATCGCCCAATGCGGCTCATGGCTGAAGTCGCGGTCCACGCCCAGGGAGATTTGCAGCTGGGAAAGGATGGGCATACGGCCGTCATATGTGCGCTCCAGCGGCCGATCCACGTAGCTGCCATCCAGCATTTCAAAAATGGTGCTGTGCCCGTCGGCGCAGGAGACGACAAAATCGCCAAAAAATTCCCGGTCATCGTAGAGGCGCAGGCCAACGGCCGTATCGTCCGCCACCAAAACTTTCTCCACATGGGCTTTGTAATGGATGGTGCCGCCCAGCGCCAGGTAACGCTGTTCAATGGCCCGGGCAAATTCTAGCGAGCCGCCTGCCGGAAAACCAGCGTTGTGCGTGTGCATGTAAGCCAGCAGGGACAGCCCGGCCATCATCGGAATCTCCGGCCAGGCGAACATTTGTGGGATGGCGCGGCGCAAAAACGGATCGCTGAACTGGCTGCCAAACTCGGCGGCGGAGAGCGGGCCCCATTTGGCCAGGGGCAGGGTGTAGGGCAGCATCTGCTGGCCCATGGCCCGCCAGTCGAGCATGGTCATCAGCTCTTTGGGCTTTTGTTGCAGGGCAGACATGTCGAAATTCATGAACAGCCGCACGCCGTCGCACAAATCCTTGATGAGGTCAGCGTCGCGGGGTGAGAGGTCGGTCAGGTGGTCTTGCAGCCTGTCGGGGTCGGCGTAGAGGGTGAGGGTACGGCCGTCTGCGCCAAACACCTCCATAAACGTGTCGTGGTTGATGACCGGCCGGTCTACCAGCGCCCCCAGCTCCTGCCACACCTGGTTAAACGGCAGGTCTGCCCCGGAGCCAAACAAATAATGGATGCAGCCATCGAACCAGAACCCTTTGCGCTCCCAGGCGGTGCACAGGCCGCCGGGCAAATCGTGCAGCTCAAAAATCTCCGACTGGTAGCCGTTCATCTGGGCAAAACAGCCGGTGGCCAGCCCGGCGATGCCCGCGCCGATGATCAATATTTTTTTGTCTTCAGACATTGGGTTCCCTCCGTAAATCTTGATAAAACAAACAGGACAAGTATACGGAAGGCAGGTGCGGCTTTTAAGTGTCGAATGTCATTTGTGAGGGCGGGGAAAAGGAGATTTTTCACCGCAGAGAGCGCAAAGAACACAGAGATTTTTGTGGGGTTTGGCGTGAAGCGTGAAACGTGAGGCCTCTCTCTGATCACGTTTCACGTTTCACGGCTTGTCAACGCCCTGAGTTCCTAAAGAGCTTACTTTTTTTACGCCAGACGGTTGATGTTGTTCAAATCTTCAAACGCCTGCTTGAGGCGGGCGCGGAAGGTATCTTCCCCGGCACGCAGCCAGCGGCGCGGATCATAATATTTTTTGTTGGGCTGGTCGTCGCCTTCAGGATTGCCAATCTGGCCCTGGAGGTAACCGTGGTATTTCTGGTCGTACAGGCGTACGCCGTCCCAGAACGCCCATTGCAGGTCGGTGTCGATGTTCATTTTGATCGCGCCGTAGGAGAGCGCTTCAGCAATTTCGGCCGGGCTGGAGCCAGAACCACCGTGGAAGACGAAGTCGATCGGTTTTTCTTTGGTGCCAAATTTTTCCTGCACATACACCTGCGAGTTGTGCAAAATGACGGGGCGCAGCTGCACGTTGCCGGGTTTGTAGACGCCGTGCACGTTGCCAAACGCGGCGGCGATGGTAAAGCGGTCGCTCACTTTCATCAATTCTTCGTAGGCGTAGGCCACTTCTTCGGGCTGGGTGTAGAGGCGGGAGCTGTCTACGCCGCTGTTGTCCACGCCGTCTTCCTCGCCGCCGGTGATGCCCAGCTCGATTTCCAGCGTCATGCCCATTTTGCTCATGCGTTCCAGGTAGCGCTTGCTAATTTCAATATTTTCCTTGATCGGCTCTTCGGACAGGTCCAGCATGTGGGAGCTGTAGAGCGGGATGCCGTGCGCTTTGTAGAACGCTTCACCAGCGTCCAACATGCCATCGACCCAGGGCAGCAGCTTTTTGGCGGCGTGGTCGGTGTGTAAAATGACCCGAGCGCCGTACAGGGCGGCTACCTGGTGCACATGTTGTGCTGCGGAGACGGCCCCGACAACGGCCGCTTTTTCCCCGCTGTTGTTCAATCCCTTACCGGCAAAAAAGACGGCACCGCCATTCGAAAATTGCAGAATAACGGGGGAATTTACGTCGCGGGCGGTTTCCAGCACGGCGTTGACGCTGTTGGTGCCAATCACGTTGGCGGCGGGCAAGGCATATTGGTTGGCCTTGGCGTGGGCAAAAATTTCCTGGACCTGGTCGCCGGTCACGACCCCGGCCGGAATGTGGCTGATTCCTGACATAAAAAACTCTCCTTAAAATGTAACCCGGAAATGTTTAGCCGCGTGAAATGATACGGGTTGTGGGTGGGAAACGGCCGTTACATCTCCATTGATAATAATGATGACTTGGTAAATGAGCGTTCCGAGATCAGCTGCCAAGATTGGACCAATCTTCAAGATTGGTCCACTCTGAGGGCAACCGGTACAAGTATGCAGAGATTTGCCTTAAAAAACCACTCTTTTTGGCATGACTCTCCCTGCCGTTTATCATTATTGACTCTTGGTAGAACTCAGGGCGTGAAACGTTGTGGGGTTTACTTAATCGCCCGCGTAAGAAAATTTCGTTACCGTTGGCCCTGCTGTAAACACCACCGTTGGAAGACAAAATAACAAACCACACGCCGCCCGGCCAGCGCCAAAGGCAGCGGCAAATCAGGAGCAGTATGTACCAGCGAATTGTCGTCAAATTGGGAACCAGCGTGCTGACGGGCGGTTCGCCCCAGCTGGATCATCCGCACATGGTGGAGCTGGTGCGCCAGTGCGCCGTGCTGTACCGTCAGGGCAAAGAAATCATCATTTGCACTTCCGGGGCGATTGCCGTGGGACGACACCGCCTGGGTTTTCCCGCTATCCCCAATACCGTCACCAACAAGCAGATGTTTGCCGCCGTGGGCCAGAGCCGCCTGATGCAGATGTGGGAACGTTATTTTGAGATTTACGGCATTCACGTGGGGCAGATGCTGCTGACCCGGGCCGATGTGACCAACCGCAGGCGGTATCTCAACGCCCGCGACACGCTGCAAACGCTGCTGGAAAACCGCATTGTGCCCGTCATCAACGAAAATGACGCGGTGGCCACGGAAGAGATCAAGGTGGGCGACAATGACAACCTCTCGGCGTTGGTTTCCACATTGTCCGAGGCGGACTTGCTGCTGCTGTTGACCGACCAGCCGGGGCTGTTTACGGCCGATCCGCGTACCAATCCCGACGCCCAACTCATCCCCGAGGTAAACAAGATTGACGAGGCGGTGAAAGCGCTGGCCGGGGGCAGCGTCAGCGGGCTGGGCGTGGGTGGCATGGCCACCAAGCTGCAGGCCGCCGACGTGGCTCGCCGCGCCGGGACCGACGTGGTAATTGCCGCCGGGCGCGCCCCTAACGTCATCGAGCGCATCGTGGCCGGGGAATCGGTGGGGACGCGCTTTCCCGCGCTGGAGAAGTCGCTGGAGAACCGCAAGCGCTGGATTTTTGCCGGGCGTAAGCCATCGGGCTGCGTGGTGATTGATGATGGCGCGGCGCGGGCGCTGTTGGACAACGGCCGTTCCCTCCTACCTGCGGGCATTACGGCCGTTACCGGCACCTTCGAACGGGGCGACACCATTTGCATCGAAGGCAGTAACCGGCAAGAATTGGCCCGCGGTATCACCCGCTACTCCAGCGAGGACCTGCAAAAAATTGCCGGGCGGCGCTCCGACCAGATCGAAGAGCGCCTGGGTTACGGCTATGGCCCGGTGGTGGTGCACCGCAACGATTTGATCCTGCTGTAAAGCTGCCGCGGATTGCGCGGATTTTATCGATTTTAATCCGCGTAATCCGCGGCTAATTTGGGAGAATATGATGAGTGATTTAGTTGCGATGGGGAAGGCGGCCAAGGCGGCGGGGCGGAAATTGGCCACGCTGACGACAAACGAGAAAAATCGGGCCTTGCTGGCGATTGCTGATGAGCTGGAGGCGCAAACGGCCGTTGTCCTGGCTCAAAACGCGCTGGATATTGAAGACGGTCGGGCCAAAGGTCTCAGCGACGGGCTGCTGGACCGCCTGCTGCTGACCGAGACGCGCATCGCGGGCCTGGCCGCCGACACGCGCAAGGTGGTCGATCTGCCCGATCCGGTGGGGGCGGAGTTTGACAGCCGGGTGCTGCCCAACGGCCTGCGCCTCAGCCGCCGCCGCATTCCGGTGGGCGTGCTGGGCGTCATTTACG
>CAUJGI010000392.1 GCA_963169155.1 Chloroflexota bacterium | reverse complement strand
CAAGCCGGGTGTAGTGCCACTGATGCTCCCAGTTGGCGGCGATGCGCTCTGGTTCGGCGGCCAGTGCATCGGCAAAGTTAGCCAGCGGCTCACGGCCGTCCCGCCGCATGTGCAGGTAGCTGGAGTAGGCCCGCTCCACCGGGTTGCGCAAAATGGCGATGAGTTTCACCTGCGGAATCGACTGCTTGATGCGAAGCGGCGCTTCCTGGCTGTCCAGGTATAAAACGGAGGCTTCGCCATAAGCCTTCTCATCCGTCACCCCCGCAAACAGCGCCTCGTAAACCTTCTGGTCGGTGATGGCGCGTCGGACAAAGCCATTCTGGTCGCCGGGACCGCTGTAGTTAAGCGGTCGGCCAGCCAGGGCAAAGTAGCCGGGTTCTTTCACGTTGGCATATACTTCGGGATGCTGACCTACGTAGCGGTACAGCGAGGTTGTGCCCGATTTGGCAGCGCCGATGATTAAGAAATTGGGTAATGTCATCTGTTTGCCAGCTCAAGGTAAAGCGCCGCGTACCTGTCTAAAATTGTCTCGATGTCCAGGTGGGTGGTGGCCCAGGTACGGCCGTTCCGCCCCAACTGTTCTCGCCAGGTTGCATCCAACAAAACCTGCCGGATGCGTTCGTACAAATGCCCGGCGTCGTGTTCGGCCAGCAAATACTGCTCCCCAGCCTGGCCCAACTCGGCGGACAGGCCAATGAATGGCGTGGTCACCACCGGCAGGCCGCTGGCCATCGCCTCCATTACCACGTTGGGCAGCCCTTCACGCCGCGACGGGAAGACAAAAAGAGTGGCCGCCTGGAGATAGGCTTCAACGTTGTCCACCCGCCCCACAAAATGGACCCGCTCCCGGGTGCCCGATGCCTCAAGGAGCGCTTCTAGCCTCTGGCCAAAGGGGGCCAGTGCCGGGTCCGATTGGTCCAGCCGTGGACCCACCAGCACCAGGTGGGCCGAGGGGAATTCCGGGGCCAGTTTGGCCCAGGCGGCAAAGAGCAGGTCAGAGCCTTTGCGCGGCTCAATCGCCCCGACGTAGAGAAGAACGGGCGCGGTCGCGTCGATTTGCAGCGACTGGCGGATGGGGTTGGGCACGGCCGTTTCCGTCACCGGCGAAAACCGCACCGTGTCTACGCCGTTGGGTATGATCTCGATACGGCCGTTCACCCCCGCCGCGCGCAGCGTTAGGGCCATGACGCTGCTCTGCACAATGATGCAGTCCAATAGGGGAAATTGCAGCCGCTGCGCTGCCAGGTGCTGCAGCCGCCCCGCCAGGCTGCGCTGCGGGCTGTTGATCAGGTTGTAGGCGTAGGCCAGCGGAATGTGGTGGCGGCGCAGCTTTTGCAGCGCGGGCACGCTCCACGGTGGCAGCGGTAAAAACTGCACCACATCAGGCCGGGTGCCCGGCTGCTGGCAAAAGGTCACCAGCGCCTGGCCAAACTGCATCACCCGCCGCCAGGGCCGGTTATCGGTAAGCTGTACCCGGTAAACCGGGGCGTTTTGATCCGTTTCGACCGGCAGCAGGTGGCCGGGTTGAACGTCTGGTACGGCCGTTTCCCCCCTGAATTTCTCCACGCGCGCCTGGCTGGGGGTGCTGGTAAACACCTCGGTGCAGATGCCCCGTTTGTGCCAGCCGGGCAGGTAGCTCCGGTAACGCATCGCGCCCCCGGCGTAATGGGGATGGTACAGCTGGGTGGCCAGGCAAAGTTTTAGCGGCTCCATTTAGATGTACCCCAGCGCTTCTAACCGGCTGATGACGGCTTCATCGAGCTGTGTCTCTTCATCGGCGGCGAGGGTGTGCTGCGTCACCCACTCCTGGAGTTGGTCGGCGAGGGTGAGCGCCGTTTCCCGCTCCGCCTCAATCACGTTCCAGCACTCTCCCGGGTCCGTTTCCAGGTTGTACAGCTCGTGGGCCCCATCGGAGGCCCAGATAAATTTGTGGCGCTGGGTGCGGATGGCCCGCAGCTGGCGCGAAAATTTAGGGTCAACTTCTACCCCTTCACGGCGGAACGAGTGCAGCTGCGGCGCCAGGTACTCCGTCACGGCAAAGTCGCGGGTGTTGGCGTTCAGCGCCGCGGGCCGCAGGCTTTGGCCCTGCACCCTGGCCAAAGTGGGATCATCCTCGGCCGAAATGAGGGCCGCCAGCGTGGGCAGCAAATCGACCGACTGCACCAGTTCCTGGCTGTGCCGCCCGGCGGGGAAGTGGGCCGGGTAACGAACGATGAGCGGTACCCGGGCCAGCGTCTCGTAGACGCAGTACTGGTGGTCCATCAGGTTGTGGTCGCCCAAATTTTCGCCGTGGTCGGCGGTGATGATGAGCACGGTGTTGTCCAGCAGCTGGTTCTGCCATAGGAAGTGGTACAGCTGGCCGATACGGCCGTCCAGGTAAGCCAGCTCGGCATCATACAGGCGGGTGAGGATGTCCCAGTCGTCGGCCGTCATTTCCACTTCGCCGCTCATGAACTTCCAGGCGTTCTGGTTCACCTGCTGCCAGCGCTGTTCCTGTGCCGGGGTCAAAAAGCGGCGGCGGAAGGCACGCGGCGGGTCGTAGCGCAGGTGGGGTTCCATGTAGTTGGCAAAGATGAAAAACGGCCGCTGCGCATCGCGCCTTTGCCCTATCCACCGCTTCAACTCAAAGTTGAGCCGCCAGGCGCCGCTGTCGTACCAGGTATGTTTGTGGGGGGAACGGCCGTAATACAGCCGCCGGTACAGGGCATTCCCTTTTTTCTGCCAGCCGGGCAGCCGTTCGCCCTGGAAAACGTTACGCACATCTTTAAGCCCGGCAAAACCGCGTGCCAGCCCGGTGGCCTGGCCAATCAGGGCATTGGCCGTGAGCGCCAGCGTATCGTAGCCGTAGCTGCTCAAAAAGCTGGCCAATGTGGGGATATCCTGGCGCAGCTTCAACTTACGGCCATACAGCCCGTGACCGGACAGGTACATGCCGGTAAACAGCGAGGCATGGCTGGGTACTGTCCACACCGCCGCCGAAATCGCCTTTTCGTACAGCGTGCCTTCGGCGGCAATGCGGTCGATGTGCGGCGTGGTGGGCCGGGCATAGCCGTAACAGGAGAGATGATCGGCTCGACCAGCATCCATGACCAGCAAGATGATGTTGGGCTGTTGTTGGTTTACTTTCACGCGAATTGCCTTTTGAGCTTTTGGAGGTTAACGGGATGGGCGTGAAACGTGATTTCCCTCTCACGTTTCACGTTTTACGCATCACTTCACAGCAAACGGCCTGCACTTTTTGCGCTGTTTTGTCCCAGCTGTGCCAGGTTTGGATATTTCGGCGGGCCTGTTGGCCCATCTTGTCGGCCAATGATGGGTTGGCCAGCAAGGTTAAGATTTGGTCGGCCAGCTGCGTCTGGCAGCCCGCCTCGTATAGCAGGCCGGAGACGCCGTCTTCAATCAGCTCGGCAATCTGGCCGCCGCGGGTGGCCACCACCGGCAGCCCCATCGCCGTATACTCAATCACTTTCAGGGGCGAGACATAGGCCAGCGC
>CAUJGI010000391.1 GCA_963169155.1 Chloroflexota bacterium | reverse complement strand
CAAATTCACACGAGAATTTTGTCGCTAATCTGGGTGAACCCGTGTCCACCAGTGTCCCACCAAAAAAGTAAAACAAATGAAGTTCCCGCTCACCAATAACCGTTCACCGTTTACCGATTACTGATTACCGACAACCGATCTACTCCTGCACGTCGAACTTGATGTCTGCCCACAGCGCCAGCGCATCACGCAGTTCGGGGGAGTTTTTGGCCGCCTCGGCCAGGGTGGAGCCGGAGGCGATGGCTTCGGTGGCCACGCGGTTGGCCGTGGCGCCGGCGCGGCTGCCTTTGGGATGGCCATGTGTACCGCCACCAAACAGCCAGAAGGCATCGTTGCCCGTCAACCGGTGCAAGTCGGGAATGTGGTGCACGTGAATCCCCCCAGAGGCGACCGGCCAGACATCTTTCAACCCGGCAAAATCCTGGTCAAAGTAGATGCCACGTTCCTTATCGGCCGGGGTAAAGCGGTTGCGCAGCAGGCTGATCATGCCTTCGGTTTCTTTCCAGGAACCTTCCAGCTTGCCCACCACCGTGCCGGTATGCATGTGATCGCCGCCGGTGAGGCGCAGCCACTTGGCCACGACGCGCATATGGATGCCATGATCGTGTTGGCGGGTAAAAACGGCATGCATGGCGCGATGGCAGTGCACAATCATGTCCAGTTCGCGGGCGTGGGCAAACACATCGGCCGACGCGGCAAAACCTGCCGTGATAAAGTCGAACATGCACATATCGGCGCCGTGTTCCTTGAGGAAGTCCATGCGATTCAGGCTTTCCATGGTAGACCCGGCGGTGACGTTGTGCCAATGGCCTTTGTATTCACCGGTGTCCACCATCGCTTCTTCAACCGCTTCTTGAGCATATCGAAAACGGTCCCGCCAGCGGCTGAACGGCTGGCTGTTCATATTTTCATCGTCTTTGGTGGTGTCCAGACCACCCATCAAACATTCGTAGATGATGGTGGAATACGCTTTGGGCGAAAGACCCAGTTTGGGCTTGACGGTGCCGCCGAGCAACGGCCGTTCCCATTTGTTCGACCAGACGCGTTCATCGTAAATGCCGACGTGCGGACCAGGATACGTTTTCACCAGCGCGGTAGGAATGCGCATATCCTCCAGCCGCAAGGCAGACACAGCCTTCATGCCAAACACGTTGCCTACAATCGAGGACATAATGTTGACGATGCTGTTTTCCTCGAACAAATCCATCGGGTAAGCGATATAGGCAATATCGTCTTGAATGTCGTAAACACGCGCCTTGTAAAATTCCAGGTCGGTGAGCTGGTTAGACCACACCTCCGTCCAGGTGCCGGTGGAGGATTCGGCGGCGACGGCCGCTGCCGCTTCAATCATATCAGTTGGGGCCTTGGGGTTAATGCGGAAGGCGCAGAGCAGGTCAGTATCTTTGGGTTCGTAGTCGGGATCGTAGTAACCGCTGGCGTAGGTGCGCACACCGGCAACGTACTTGTCGCTCACATTAGCCGACGGGGGCTGGAGCTTATTTTGGGCAAGCATTTCACTCATTATCAACACTCCTTCTGATTCCTACGGCCGTCTGCTGCCACAGCGGCCACATCGTTTGTGATAAATGGAACAATCGAATGATAGCAGAAGGGGGAACGGCCGTTTAGACACAACCGGGTAGATTTACGCCATCAATCAGGTGGGAATCGACTACCCGATCGGGTAGGTGGCACTGGCGCAAAAAAAGATTGGTCCAATCTTGAAGATTGGACCAATCTAAAGTTAATCCGACGCCTGTTCCAAAAACCAGCGGGTGGCCTCGGTACGGTTGGAGACGTCGAGGCTCTGGTAGATTTTTTGCAGGTGGAATTTGACGGTATTGACGCTGACATGCAGCTGTTTGGCAATCTGGGCATTGCTCTTGCCTGCTGCCAGCAGCTCCAGCACTTCCAATTCGCGTTCGGAGAGCACGGCGACGGGGGTGGGCGCAGGTGCCTGGTGCAGCCAGCGACGGGCCGCCGCCGGGAAAACCAGCTGCCCGGCCATCACCTGGCGCACTGCCTGGACGGCCTGCTCTGGCGGGTCGGTTTTGAGCAGCAGGCCATCCGCCCCAGAGCGCAGTACGGACTGCATCGTCTGGCCGTCGGTGTAAGCGGTGAGGATGAGCACACGCGTTTGCGGGCACATTTGCCGGATTTGGGCCAGGCAGCCCAGGCCATCCAGGTACTCCATCTGCAGATCGGTGATGACCACATCGGGGTGGAAGCGGTTGACGGCATCCAGCAGGCGCTCGCCATCACTGGCGGTAGCGATGACGCGAATGTCCGCCTCGGCCGAGAAGAGGCTGCGCAGCCCTTCCAGGACGAGGGCATGGTTGTCGGCCAAAATAACGGAAACGGGGGTGGATTCAGTCATGGATGGGGATTTTTACCGTGATTCGGGTGCCTTGACCCGGTTGGCTGTCTAATTCAAAGGTGCCGCCAATCAAATCGACCCGATCACGCATGCCGCGCAGGCCAATGTGCTCTTCCCGCTCAGTGGCCAGCGGACCGCGCAGCGGCGGCGGCGCAAACCCAATGCCGTCATCTTCCACCGTCAGGCAAATCTGGCCGGGCGTGACGTGCAGCGACACTTGCTGCTGCTGCGCCCTGGCGTGGCGGTAGGCGTTGGAAAGCGCCTCCTGGCAGATGCGGTAAAGGGTAATTTTGCTGGGCAGCGGCAGCCGGGGCACCGGTTGGCTCCCCGACACGCGGAAGTCGATGATGACGCCGGTGGTCAGCTCGTGGTGCATAAAAAGACCGTGCAGCATCTCCACCAGGCTCTGGCTGGCGAAGTCTGGCGGGCGAAAGGTTCCCAAAAATTGGCGTATTTCGGCCAGCGAGGCTTCCAGCAGGCGGGAGACACGCTGGAAGGCAAGCTGGTAATCGTCGTTGGGAATGGCCTCACCATGGTTGAGGCGTGATTGCAGGCTGTGCAGTTGGGCCTGGGCAGCAAACAGCTGCTGCACAGGGCCATCGTGCAGGTCTAGAATAATGCGTTTGAGTTCTTCTTCGGTAACGGCCAGAATGCGACTGGCGGCCAGCTGCTCCTCTCCCGTACCTCCGTTCACCTTCTCCATGTTGGGGATGATAATCCTCTGGCTGCGCCTGTGTCAAATTCTCAGGCAATGGGACGCTGATAAACGCTAATAACGCTGATTTTTGTCTGCGTTCATCCGCGTTCATCCGCGTCCTATTCCTCTTAAGGTTACATTTCCATGAAGCGGCGGGTGGGTTGGGGTTGGGTTACGGCCGTTGCCGCCTTCCCCGGTTCTGGCTCCAAATAACCACCGCGCACCGTGCCGCCCAGCACAATACCAGAAGCCACCAGCACCACATTCTTCACGATGTACTGCCCTTCGATGGTGAGCGCATGGGGAAACTGATTCCAGACGGCTTCGGGCACTACAAACAGAGGCAGCAGCGTGCCCGGCATCTGCAAGAAGAGCAGCAGCAGCGTCAGCCGCATAAATTTGCCAAAGATGAGTCCCAGGCCAATGGCCATCTCCCAGAAGGCCAGCAGGGGCAGGAACCAATCGGGGTTGACAAAGAAGGTGGAGTTGCGCACCAGCTCTTCGGCCGGGCTGAGGCCGGGCAGCAGCTTAAGCGCGCCAAACCAAAAGAAGACAATGCCCAGGCTCACCCGCATGAGGGGCAGGCCATATTGAGCCATCGCGCGGGTGATCTGGCGGTCGATGGGGTCGAATTGATTGTCGAAGCGGGTTTTTAAGTTGTTCATCATTACAAGGCACCTCCCAGGTTTTGCCACAATGCTCACAGAGAGCTAAGAGACTTTGTTGAGATTGGGCCATTTTTTCATGGGAGCACATCAAATCCAGGAAAAATGGCCCAATCTTTTTGCGCGGTATCGCTGTTCTGTGAAAATTGTAACAAAC
>CAUJGI010000390.1 GCA_963169155.1 Chloroflexota bacterium | reverse complement strand
GCTGGTCGCCACGCCCGTTAATCTGTTTGATGCTGCGCCCAGCGGCGATGGCGCCGCGGCAGTGGTGATCACCAGCCACGAGCGGGCGCTGGACATGGTGCCGCAGCCCATTCGCATTGCTGGCTCCGCCCTGGCCACCGATACGCTGGCCCTGCATGATCGCAAAAACATACTGCACCTGCGCGCCGCCGAGCTCAGTGCCAAAAAGGCGATGGAAGCCGCGGGTGTCAGCCATGAAGAGATCGACCTGTTTGAGCTGCACGATTCGTTTACCGTCATGGCGGCACTGTCGCTGGAGGCGGCTGGTTTTGCCGCGCCCGGCGAGGGGTGGCAGCTGGCGCGGGATATGGAGATTGGGCGGAACGGCCGTATTCCTATCAGCACCTTTGGCGGCTTAAAAGCGCGCGGCAATCCCGGCGGCGCAACGGGCATGTACCAGGTATTGGAAGTGGCCCGGCAGCTGCGCGGCCAGGCGGGTGACAACCAGATTGCCAATGCCAAAATCGGTATGGCGCAAAATTTGGGTGGTAGTGGGGCAACGGCCGTGACGCATGTGCTCAGTAATCGGTGAACGGTGAACGGTAAAACCGATAACCGATTACGGATTACCGACCCCCGATCAGGGCTTTTGATAGGTTTTGACAGCTTGAGAGAGCACACTGACAGTGAATGAGAGGTGTTTTGGAGATAATCAATTGTGACAAACGGCGCAAATTAGAGAAACGGCCGTTAACAAACCTGAAATTTTTGGGGAGATAAAGTTATGGAAGTTTCACGCCATTGGCGATTACAAGAACAACGATACAAATTAGTCGGCGAAACCTGCGAGACCTGCGGCGTCAAGCTATTCCCGCCGCGTGACGTTTGCCTGGAGTGCAAAGCCCCCGCTTACGAGCTTTACACCTTTACCGGCCTCGGTGAGGTGTATTCCTTCACCACCATTTATGATGCCCCGGCCGGATATGAGCACAGCGCCCCTTACACCGTCGCCCTCGTCAAGCTGGAAGAAGGCCCCATCGTCACCGCCCAACTAACCGACATCGACGAGAGCGAACTCAGCATCGGCATGCCAGTGGAAATGGTCACGCGCAAGCTGCGCACCGATGGCGAAGAAGGCATGATTGTCTACGGCTATAAATTCCGTCCGATATGTTCGCAGCATGTTTTGAATTAGACATCGTATTACTCCTGCTAGATGTGCTATCGATCCCAAGTGGCGATAGCACATCTAGCTTAAAAATAACCTGCATTCCCCTATCCCTGCCGATCAACACCTTTTCGACCAAGGCCAAAACAATATCCCTTTTTAGTCAATTACCACCTCTGAAAGGGGTGGCTCGAATTAATACGCCAAGAAGGCGCGCTGTTCCTTACCTGTTTAATCATTATCTTGTGTAGTGGCTGAATCCATACATTTCCAACTCAACCACTTTTCATATTTTGTAACTTGTTCTTCATCATCACAATATCTTGACAAGTTTCAAAACAAAATGCTATGTGATATTTGCATTCACTTAATTGATGGAGTCATGTTTTCCTATTTGTCTTGCACTTTTTAGGCAAAAGTATGGTACTCATCATATTCAATACACTGGTAGAACCAATACATATTCCACTGCCAATTGTAGTTTAAGAAAATAATCAGGTAAGCATTGTGGGACGATTTTGCAAATCGTCCCGGCGATTTACAAAATCGCCCTACAGCAGCTACCCGATTTAATTTTTAGTCTACAAGAGGCAGCGATTTAATCTCTTAATAAAATTCCAATCTGATCTACCCATATTAGCTCACCAGGCGAATCCCAACAGGTTGCCAAAATCTACCAGCCTGCGGCTTTGAGGTTTTCACAAGGAAATGCCCCATTCCATACCAGCTTCAAGCAAGGCTCAGTTGGTATAACACTGTTGGCTGTTTCTGGTGGCCATTATTTGCCAAAACTGAAAAAGGAATCAAGCTTGGGGGCCGTCGCCAATCCGTTCAAGGATTGACAAACGATATAAATCCCCTATCCTATCCTTTAGGTTCGGCATCAGCTACAACTATCCCTTCACATCTCCACACACACAACACCCTCCGAATTTGCTTGTTCATATGCATCCGGCATTTTGCAGTTCCTGGACCCCCTCCGTACGACTCTTGTCCGGGAAAGGAGACGGTGCAGTGCCCCCACAAACCTTTGTTGTTCGTGTCCTCCGGCCAGAAGATCTGCTGGAGCTGCTTTTCCACTTTGTCAATGTTGGATTTACCGCGCCGTTGGGCAGCACACCGGGGCAAATCGTCGGCCAGGTTGGTTCCTACCTGGTTGTCTACTTCCAACCCCAGCACATCGCCGAAGAAGCGTTTTTTGAAACGGCCGAAGGCGTCACCGATCCCGCTGATCCCAACTCCGAGTTTCCCGCGCCGCCGGGCAGCGTGCGCTCCATTTTGTCCGGTCCCAGCCGCCTGGTGTTTCGTTTGCCCTTTGGTACCGCTATCGACTATTCGCTGACCGGGCTGCTGGAGGCACTCACCCAGCTCACGCTCAACGTCTCACCGCTGCTGACCTACGGCCCGAACACCGGGTGCGCCCCCTGGGATCAGCTGCTGCGTCGGCTCAAGCTTCCCACGCCACCCACCATCGGCTTTCCGCAAGCCACCGAAACGGCCATCGAAACACCCTATCGGCTCATTCTTTCGCCGGACAACTTTTCGCGCTGGCAGCACGCCCTGCAGCCAGTGACGCGTGACGCGCTGACCGAACTGTGGCACACGCGGCTGGGCACCACCCATCGCGACGGCCGTCCCCAACTGCGCGCCATCTGGTCCCCCGACTACAGCCAGACCCTACAGCCGTTCCAGAACCTGCCCTTCCGCATGTCGCTAACCGGGCGCGACCGCAATGAGCTGGTACACCTCACTTCCAACTACCACATCGGCAGCTTCTGGCCGGACCCGGTGCGCAGCGACCGCTTCATGCTGACCACCCTCGGCGCCTGGCTGCGCCTGCGTGGTGACTGGGAGCCGCCCACCACGCCCGTTAATCCGCCCAACCAACAGCTGCTCACCGTGGAGCAGTGGCGGCACGTCGCCACGATGGGGCGCGACCATTAC
>CAUJGI010000389.1 GCA_963169155.1 Chloroflexota bacterium | reverse complement strand
CCGGGCACGATTACGGCACCATCGAGCAGAAGGGATTCCGCAAGCTGGTGGTGGAGCAAGCGGGCCAACCGGCCATCGTGGACAATCCGCGCTGGGCCGCGGCGGAGGCGGGATGAAACCCCTGAATGAATGTCATGTGCTGGTGACGTCTACCTCGTTCGGCCGTTTTGATCCCCGACAGAAAGAGGTGTTGGCAACGGCCGTTGCCCGCGTCACCTACAACGAATCCGGCAAGCCGCTCACCTCGGCGCAGCTGCAAACAGTGCTGCCCGATGTGGATGGCTACATCGCCGGGCTGGATGAGATTGATGCGGCGGCGCTGGCGGCTGGCACCAACCTTCAGGTGGTCGCCCGCTACGGCGTGGGCATTAACAACGTCGATCTGGACGCAGCCAAGGCGCGGGGCATCGTCGTGACGAACACGCCGGGGGCCAATTCCGCCTCCGTGGCGGAGCTGACCCTGCTGCTGATGTTGAGTTTGATGAGGCCGGTGGCAACGGCCGTCAGCCAAACCCGCCTCGGCGGCTGGCCGCGCCTCAAAGGGCAATCCCTGGTGGGCAAAACGGTGGGGCTGGTGGGGCTGGGCGCTATCGGCAAAGAGGTGGCGCGGCGGCTGGCGGGCTTCGACTGCACCCTGCTGGCGTTTGACGTGGTGGCCGACGCCGCGTTTGCCGCCCAGCACCAGGTGCAGCTCGTTTCACTGGACAAACTCCTGGCACAAGCCGACATCGTCTCGCTGCACGTGCCGGTGCTGCCTGCCACCATCAACATGGTAAACGACCACTTTTTGCAGCAGATGAAGGCGGGAGCGTACCTGATCAATACCTCGCGGGGAGAGCTGGTGGATGAAGCGGCGCTGCTGGCGGCGCTAACCAGCGGCCACCTGGCCGGGGCGGCGCTGGACGCCTTTCAGCAAGAACCACCCGCCGCAGACAATGCGCTGCTGGCCCTACCGCAGGTGATTCCCACGCCCCACATGGGCGCGCACACCGACGACGCCACCAACGCCATGGGCCGCATGGCCCTGGCCGACTGCCTGGCGGTGCTGCGCGGCGACACACCCGCCTACCGCATTGTGTAACACCCAAAATAATCCGCAGATTGCGCAGATTTTCGCAGATTGAAGTTGGGCAATCGGCGCATTCATCATGAAGGAAATTTTTGAATGAGTAAGCAGGAAACATTGCAACGCATAAAAGAGCTGGGGCTGCTGGCGGTGATTCGCGGGCCGTCCAAAGAATTGACGCTGGAGATGGTGGCGGCGCTGGTGGCGGGCGGGGTGACCGGCATCGAGATTACCTACACTACGCCCAACGCGGCGGAGGTGGTGGCAGCGCTGGCGCAGCGTTTTGGCGACCAGATTGTGCTGGGCATGGGCACGCTCACCCAGCCAGCGCAGGCGGCGGAGGCGGCCCAGGCAGGCGCACAATTTCTGGTCAGTCCGCACACCGAGGTTAACCTGGCGCAGGCGATGGTGGCTACCGGTCTGCCGGTGATGATGGGTTCATTCACGCCATCGGAAGTGATAGCGTCGGTGCAGTTGGGCAGCGACGTGGTGAAGCTGTTCCCCGGTTCGCTGGGCGGCCCGGCGTACATGAAGGCGCTGAAAGGGCCGTTCCCCAACATACCGATGATGCCCACCGGCGGCGTGGATATAGACAACATCGCCGACTGGTTTGCCGCCGGGGCGGTGGCCGTGGGGGCGGGCAGCCAGCTCTGCCCCAAGAGCCTGGCCGCTGCCGGAAAATTTGACGAGATCACGACCATTGCGCAGTCGTTTGTAACGGCCGTTGCCGCCGCTCGTCGTTAATCAAAAAAGGCGCTGCTGAAAAACCACGGATTTCACAGATTACACAGATTGTTTTCTCTGAAATTCTCGGCACAGCCAATTTCAGCAGATTCATAAAAGGAAAGTGCTTATGACCGCTTATCCAATTGTTACCAAAACCCAGCCCACTTTTTACTTTGTCGGCGTCACCACCGGCAAATCGTCCATCAACCAGGTATTCCCGCTGTGGATGGACGTGATGGGTCGGCCCGACGTGGTGCTGGAAGGGATCGACCATCCCATCCACGACGACCCGGAAGCGTACCGGGCCACCGTGGCCCAGATTAAGCAGGACCCCAACTCGCTGGGGGCGCTGGTGACCACACACAAGCTGGACCTGTTTGCCGCCGCCGAGGAAATGTTTGACACCTTTGATCCGTACGCCCAGGTGACGCGGGAATTGTCGTGTATTTCTAAGCGGGACGGCCGTCTCGAAGGCCACGCCAAAGACCCCATCACCGCCGGGCTGAGCCTGGATCACATCATCGGCCAGGGTTATTTTGCCAACACCGGCGGCCACGTGCTCTGCCTGGGGGCCGGTGGATCAGGGCTGGCGACGCTGCTGCACCTGATCAACAAACCAGACAAGGGTGATCGCCCCGCCAAATTCAGCGCCGTCAACCGCTCGCCCGACCGCCTGGAGCATATGCGCCACATGGTAGGCAAGTACAATACCGACATTGAAGTTGAGTACATTGTCAACAGCGATCCGCGCCAGAATGACGCGCTGATGGCTGCGCTGCCCGAAGGCAGCATCGTCATCAATGCCACGGGCATGGGCAAAGACACGCCTGGTTCGCCGATTAGTGACGACGGCCGTTTTCCGCAAAACGGCATCGCCTGGGAGTTTAACTATCGCGGTGAGCTGGACTTTATGCACCAGGCGCTGCGCCAGGTAGACACGCGCCATTTGCGGGTAGAAGATGGCTGGGTTTATTTTGTACATGGCTGGTCGCAGGTGGTGGGCCAGGTGCTGGGCATAGAGATCACGCCCGAGCTCTTCCAGCGGCTGGCTGAAACGGCCGCAACCACACGCAGTTAACCCTATCAAAAGGAGCGACATCTGATGAAAGCCCGATTATTACCCCTTTATTTTGAGGGCCGTGACCATGAATTTGACGACCAGCTGGCCGTTCTGAAAGAACAGCTGGCCGATGAAGCTGAATTTTTAGCTCCCCTGCCGTTGGGCAGTGAGCTGCCCGAAGCCGAAGCTATCATCTTTCCCCAGCTGTTGGGCGAAGCGTACCGTCGCCTGGCTGAATTTAAGCAGATTGACCTGCCCATTCTCACCGTCACCTCGGAATTTGGCACGGTGCTGATGTGGGATTGGGAGATTGCCAGCTACCTGCGCGGCGAAGGGCTCAACGTGCTGGCCCCGTACAGCCTGGAGCAGACGCGCAAGGCGTGCCGCGCCCTGGGCGTGAAGCGCGAGCTGAAGCACACCAAATTCCTGGTCTTTCAGGACAATCCCGGTGCTGGGTTCCAGGCCAGCATCTTTAAGCGCTTTTACTGGTGGGAAGATGAATGCACCCAGCGCATGATGACCAATTTTGGCGTCACTATCGTCAAGAAGAGCTTTAAGGAGATGGGGGCGCGGGCCAAAGCGGTACCCGATGCTGAGGCCGAAGCGGTGTGGCAGCAGTGGCAGTGGCCAGTTGATACTGCCAACCGTCAGCTGCTCAGCGCCATCAAAATTTACCTCACGGTGAAGGAAGAGCTGGTACAGGACCCGAGCATTCGCGGCGTGGGCATCAATTGCCTCAACGAGTCCCATTTTTCAGACACGACCCCCTGCCTGGCGTGGAGCATGCTGTACGAAGAGATGGGGCTGATCTGGGGCTGCGAAGGGGACACGATGTCGATGCTGACCAAGTACCTGCTGCACAAATCGCTGGGCATGCCGATCATGATGACCAACCTGTATCCGTTCCTGATGGGACAGGCGGCGCTGAAACACGAGCGCATCCCCCACTTTCCGCAGGTAGAAGGCAACCCCGACAACTACATTTTGGCGGCACACTGCGGCTATCTGGGCGTGCTGCCGCCGTCCTTTGCGACAGAGTGGAAGCTGCGCAGCAAGGTGCTGGCCATTGTGGACGACAACGCCACGGCCATCGACGCCCGGCTGCCGGAAGGGGCGATGACGCTGGCCAAATTGAGCCCGTCATTAAACAAACTCACCATCACGGAAGGGGATATTACTGGCTATGCGCAGTACGCCGATTCCGACTGCCTGAACGGCGCGGTGATTCGGGTGCCAGACGGCCGTCACATGCTCAACACCCTCTCCTCTCACCATTACCTGCTGATGTCGGGTCATCACCTGGCCGATATTGAAATGCTGGCACAGCTATTTGGCATGGTTGTAGAGAAACTATGATGCGTCTTTTCAGATTGGGCCAATCTTGTTGGTCTTTAAAAAATTAAACGGGCAATGCTTGGACCCCCCCCCAACCCCCCCCCCGGGGTGGGGTTGGTAAGTGCCCCCCTACCCCACTTTGGTTGTGGGCTGGGGTTTGGGTGATTCACTCGATTTAAAACTTAAACTAAAAGGAGATTGGCCCAATCTACGCAAGC
>CAUJGI010000388.1 GCA_963169155.1 Chloroflexota bacterium | reverse complement strand
TATGGATAGGCGTACATGGCGCTATTCCTCCAAATGCGGCAGGTGGCGGAGCATATAATCTTTCATCACCTCGGTGCGAGGGCGATAACGCTCCCAGGCCAGATCATCATTGACATACAGCGGGGCATCAGGCTGATGGTTGAAGTATTCCAGAAGAAGTTCAGCCTGCGGGGTGTGAATGTTAACCAGACCAATCAACATGCCCTGCTCGCCCTGGATCAGGTCGGTGACCTGGTTGAAGATTTCTTCCAAAGTGGGATTGACCGAAAAACCCATATTGATGATGCGTTCACGGGGGAAACCCAGTTCAACCATCCGGTCGGTCACCTGGGTCTCGTAGGCGCCAAAAGTAATCCAGTAATCCAGAATGATATCCTGGGCGGCGATATTGGCAAAGCGCATGGCCCGATCGGCGCGGTCGTAGCGGTTATTCAAAATGCCAATGCGGGTTGTGCCAGGGGGGCAGTAGGGCTGTAAGGCATCCACGCTGATGATGGCGCTTTCGCGATCATTGACGGCAAACAAGGGCGCCCAGATGATTTGTTTGTCTTTCCAGTGGGTATGTTGAATGCTGACCACGCCAATATCCGGGCGTGAGTTCCACATGCCTTGAATGGCAATGGTGCGTGGAATGCCAATTAGATCAGCAACAACCAGGCCAATAGCTACGTTCTCGCGGAAGGAGAGATATTCAAACCCGGCAATGTCCTGATCGGTGACCATGGCCGGGTCGGCATAGATCATTGTGCTGTTGCGCTCGGCGGCGTGACGGGCCAACCGCTCACGGAGGTGCGGGCGGTCTTCGGCGGTGATCAAATAGCCGTTGGTGGGGATGATGAGCGACAGGGTATCGGCAATTTCTTCAAGGCTCTCCCCCATCACATCCTGATGGTCTTCGCGGACATTGGTGATGATGGAGATATTGCCGCGCACCAGCAAGTTTTGTGAGGCAATTTGATTGCGCGGGTGCAGGGCCATGGTTTCAAAGACGATGGCTTCGGTCTCTTCGTTGGTGTGCTGATTAACAATATTTAACAGCTCGATAATTGTAGCGGCACTGCGCCGGATGATGGGGACTTCATCGCCATTGGGCAGGATGACGCGGGCGGCGCTGCCGGTGGTTTTGCCAACCGTTTGATAGCCCGCCTCTCGCAGTACGCCAGCCACCAGACGTGTTACGGTGGACTTACCGCGGATGCCATTGACATGGATGCGGACTTTGATATGACTGAGGCGCTTTTCGTACACTCGCCTTTCATATGCCCAGGCGCCCAACAAGACAATCAGGATTGCAGCCAACAAAAAGACCGAAAACATGGGTGGGTCAATCCTTTTGCGGCGGGACAGAAGCGGTGGATTGCAACGCGGCTGGCGTGAATGGTGATTCGTCGCCGATGAGACACCATTCTTGAATGGGAATTTGAAACTCTGGACTGGAGGCGGCGGAAAGATTATGCTCAAGCGAACGGTTAGCGGCATCCAGCAAGTCGATTTTTTCGCGGCTGAAGCCAGTAAAAGCAGCAAAGCCATAGGCCAGCCGAATGCATTCATCGAGGTTGATGCGCAGGCTGTCGTCGCCAATGAAATAGGTGCCTGCCATCCGGCTGATGACATTGCTGACTACCCGTTTACCGCCCGCCAGGTCTGTTTCTGGGAGGATTATGGCGATTTGATCGGACGCGGCGAGGAAGGGGATATCTGTGCGGCGGGTGGTACTTTTGAGGGTGTTTGCCACCACACGCATCACCATCACTTCTTCGTCGGGGCTGAGATCGCGCTCAGTGTTGGACTGCACCTGGATGAGCAGCAAAGAGAAGGGACGCCGGTAACGGACAGCACGCTCTTCTTCTTCGGTCAAGCGAAGTTTGCCCACAGAGGCTTTAATCAGGCCAATGCGCCGGTCTTCCAGGTTAAGCTGCTCGAGGCGATAAACGTTGTTGTAATAGGCATCCAGGATCAAGCGTAAACGGTCGTGGTAAAAACCAGCAATGGCAAAAGCTGCCATAACCATCAACAGTTCAAACAGGTTTGGGAGAAGGAAGATATCTTGCCAGGTGCCGGTGGTGCGCTTAAGGCCGATCCACAGGGCAAGAATGACCAGACCGCCAAGGCCGCCCCGGACAAGGCCAAAGATCAGGCCCAGGGCAACCCCAATCACCAGGAGGAACAGGTAGATTGGCTGGCTGCGGAATGAATTGTTGTAGGTGATGGCGGTAACTGCCAGAACAACAGCCGCAGCGACTACAATCAGCAAATACATCAGTGTTTGTCGGGCGGGCAGGGAAGTTTTTTTCATTACTTGGTCCGTTTGCTAAACTGAAGAATGACCAGCAGTAAAACCATCAAAATGAGGGCGGCAATGATTGAGACGGCTGCCGGAACCAGGTTGTTGGGTTCCAGGCCCTGCAACAGGGGTCCGATGATGGGGATATTGTTCACCTTTTCAAGGTTCCAATAGACGACTGGGCCGGATTCCGTTTCGCCTGAAACAGCAATCTGCTGGTCGGAGCCGGCCACCAGCAAGCTACCTTTGAACTGGCTCCACTGGGATGAATCGAGCAGTGCGTTCCAGGCCCAATCCAAACCGAGCGGGCTGGTGCCGGAAACGACCATCACAACGCCGCCTTTTTGCCAGGGCGAGTTGAGGATTTGAACCACGCCCAGGTCGGCAGGTTGGTCATCTGTGGGCGAGTACACGCCGTAGCCGGGCGCCAGTGCCCGGCCATCAGGCGTGAAGGGCTGGGGAAGCTGGTTATTCAGATCCATGATCAAAGCATTGTCCAGGGGCAGGCCAACCAGCATCACATAGGGCACGGGTGAAGTCTCGGGGGCAAACTCATTGACCTGCATCACCGCGGGGGGGCGATCAGTATTCATGGCAGATTGACCAAACCGAAAAGCCAGGCCAGCGACCCGCGCCAGGGTTTGCGCATCGGGTTGATTGGGCACGACAAAAACCCCGGCCGGGTTGTCGCTGAATGGCATGGGAAAGTCGTCCAATGTGGGGGAACGCAGTTGGCTCTGGATGTTGGAGGTAATTGTCGTCTGATTATTGATTGTGGCCCAGACCGCATTGGGGGCCCGCTCGCAATTGCTGATAGTTGGCTGCAAATTAAAAGTGATGCGGATGAAGTTCTCACCAGGACGAAACCGCGACGTGGGGATATTGGCCTGAATAGGAACCAGACTGGCAGTTCCGGCGTTGGGGATAATCCCGGCAACGGCAAAACCATTGACGTACACCGTGATCGTCGAGGCTTTAGTGTCCAGATCGGGTGCGTGGGATAAGATCAAATCCATCACGGTGGATTTGAGGGCGGTGTTATAGGGCAGGAAGAGCCGATAGGTTAGGCTGCTTTCGCCAACCCCGGTGGCAGTGCGATCCAGATAACCCAGCGATTCCAGCGTGTAACTGGCCTGGAATTCTGGTGCCGGGGGGGTATCCAAACGGTCCAGGAAGACCTGATGGCCCTGCAAGAGAACCCGCCGCAGCGGGTCGCTAAAAACCTGAGCCGGGGTGTAGCCATCCTGACGATCTTGATCGGCGATCAGCAGAAGGGCTTTTTGAGCATCCCAGGGTGAGTTTTGCAGCACAAGTGTATCTTTTTCGCTGGATGCTGTGTCGCCCAATTCCGAAGGAAAAACATTGACAAAGATCAAATGACGATTAGCCGCCAACTGGGGGGTAAACTGGCTTTCGGAGATAATGACCGGCTGCCAGGCTGTCAGCGCTGGCGATGCGGCGCCGATGGCGTAGGAGAGAGCCGCCAGTGTGCTCAGATCATCCTGGGTGGGTTCGTCTGGCAGAACAATCAAGACGGGCATGGCGCCGGGCAAGTAGGCGTCAAATGGGCTGGCGTATGTCTCAGCAAAGCTGGTCAGATCATAGATGGTATTGGTTGGCGACAGCTCAAGGTGCAGGGTGCTCTCGGGGCCGAAATTCAGCCAGCGCGCCGGGTCATTCCAATTGCGGCAGTCGTTTTCCTGATCTGTGGGCAGAAACAGGGCGGCCGTAAAGGTTAGGACGTTAGAGCCTGTTTTGAGGGAATCGGCGGGCAAGTTGACCTGGATGGGATTGGCTGCCAGTTCGCTGGTTTTAAGCGTGGTGATATTCAGGCCGTTGAGCTTGATGGTCAGGGAAGAGCGCGCCTCATCCAACAGCGGGCTGGATTGGATGGTGAGCTGCAGCCAGGCGCTGCCCGTCAGTGCGTAAGCCGGGGGAATGACCAGGTCCAGTGAAGTGGAACTGACCAGCCCCTGCAGTTGAATCGGCTGATCTGAGTTTAAGGTGTGGAGGGGGATTTCTACGGTGGAGGTTTCCGCCCGGGCTACAGTGACCGTATTTCCCCAAAAAAACGCGACTGCCAGGATGATAAGCAGCGCTAAAGACCCCTTTTTCATATTGTTTACCTTTATTTTTACTGTTGTTTACCTTTATTTTTACTGGTATTAAAAGGTGGTTATTGACTAAACATCCAAGGCGGTAGTATATCACGGTTGGGCAGATTGTGCAAGCCTTTTTCTGTAGGATTGGTCAAGAGACCCTATTGG
>CAUJGI010000387.1 GCA_963169155.1 Chloroflexota bacterium | reverse complement strand
GAGGCGGCCGCTTTGAATCTGTATGGGCCGGGCTATGGGCTGCCAACGGCCGTTAGCCCGGTCAACTCCTACTGGGAACGCGGTTACGGCACACCTGCACCGGATGCCGTCATTGTGCTGGGATTTTCTGAGTCGTTTTTGCGTGGGCAGTTTGGTCAATGCACCGTGGTGGGGCAAAACAGCAACAGCTTTTGCGTGGCCAATGAGGAAAGCGAGTTTTACCCGGATATTTTCCTGTGCGAAGAGGCGTTGGAGCCGTGGGAGCAGTTCTGGCCGAAGCTGCGCGCTTTTGGGTAAGCAGACGGTCAGGCCAGCTGCACGTCGTCGACAATGCCGACGATGGCGTGGTCGACTGGCACAAAAGGGATGGGCATCGCCTGGGCCGCCTCCCGGCTGCCGACAATGAAGACCAGCTCGTCTGGACCAGCCTGAAACGTGGCATCGGCGGCAACAACCGGTTGGCCTTCTGGCTGCTGCGTTTTGCTCAAGGGCTGTACCATCAGGAATTTGATGCCTTCCAGTCCTTCATATTTTTGGGTGGCGACCACCGTACCGATCACGCGTGCTAATTGCATAATTTTTTATGAGAGGGGGGCGAGGCAATCGTGATGAAGGTTATTTGTGAGACAAAGAGGGTCTGCGATTGCCTCGCCCCTACGGATAACCGTTCACCGATAACCGTTCACATCGCTTCCCAACCAAAATGTTGGCCAAAACGGCCGTTCCCATTCACATTTTGCCACATTTCTGCGTGCAGCTGGGGGATGACCATCTGCCGCACGAGCTGGTTGTGGGCAGTGGCGGCGCTGAGGGAAACGGCCGTTGCCACATCCGCCACGAGACCATGAAAAAAGACCAGCCCTTTGCCGCCCAGGCCATCTGCCAGGCGCAGTTGAAGCAGTGCCACCTCCGCGCCTTTCACCCCGGCGTCGGCTGCCTGGATGGCGCTGGCCACGGTCTGTGTCTCAATAATGCCCAGGGCATCCTCGGCGGCCATTTGCCGCTGACCGCCCAGCGCCGCTACCACCGCTGGATGCACGTTGGGCAGAAACAGCATGTCGCGCAAGGCCGCCAGGCCCGTTTCCCGGCCTGCCGCCACCGCTACCTCCACCGAAGCCACATCACCGGCCACCAGCACCAGGTAATACCCCGGCTGCACCGTGCCCGACTGAATCGTGCTGACCGGGGCGCGCTTCACCATCGCATCGCCCGCTTCAATGCCAGCGGCAATGCTGCTAAATTCCAACAGGGCAAGGGCGGGGAAATCCATAGGTGTGTTCAGGTATTCAAATTTTTAGGTGCTTGCGCTTTATTTGACACTTGAACACCTAATCACTTAAACACGATTACAAGCTTTTTGTTGAGACGCGCTGCCAGATTGCTTCCGCCATGCGCCGCACGACGTTGGGCAGGCCCGATTTGGCGGCGGTGAGCGTGAGCGGCACGCCCTGGGCGATGGCCCGGGCCTGGTTCACGTCGTAGGCAATCTGGAAGGCGACCTTGTTGTTGAGGCCGCGCTCGACGGCCGCTTGCGGCAGCTGGGCTTCTGGCGTGTGCTGGTTGAGGATGTGCGACTTTCGCTTCACCTGGATGCCCACTTTGTTGAGCAGACGGTTGAGCTGAACGGCCGTTTGCACCGAAACCACCTCTGGCGTAATGATGTGCAGCCCCATGTCGGCCATGGTGACGGCCTGCACAAACGCCGGAGAGTACACGTGCGGCGCATCTACCACGGTAAACGCCACGTGGTGCCGCAGCAGGTTCAAAATGTGGTGTGCCCGCTCGCCCGACAGCGCCGACGGATCTTGCGGCTTGGCCGGGGCGGCCAGTACACGCAGCCCGGAGGGATGAATGATGAGCCGATTTTTTAGCACTGCCCAATCCAGCTCATTTTCGGCGGGTAAATCCAGCCACGAGGAGCGTGCTTGCAGGCGCATGTGCATAATCGCCTGACCGCCAGAGGGCGACAGATCAACCAGGCACACTTCTTGCTGGCTGGCCCGGCGCAGCGCCGCCGCCAGGTTAACGGCCAGCGTGGTTTGCCCCACACCGCCGCGCAGACCAAACACCGTGATGATGATGCCCGTCTCTGGGGAGGGCTGGCCGCCTTTTTTGGCCAGCAGTCCATCAACCCGTTCCATGAGTTCCTGGGAAGTGACCGGCTTGCTCAGGTAATCATCGGCACCGCTTTTCAGGGCGGTGGCCCGATCAATTTCCTGGGAGCGAGCGGTGAGCACCAGGATGGGCAAATCGTCGATGTTGCTGTCGGCGCGGATTTCGCGCGCCAGATCGTGCCCGCTCATGTTGGGCATCATCACATCTAGCACCAGCAAGTCGGGCTTGTCGGTTTTGATTTGGGCCAACCCCTCTAGCGGATTGTTGATCAGGGTAATGTTATGGCCGCCTCGTTCCAACATGAGGCCGACCATGCGCAGCAGTTGTTCATCATCATCAATTACAAAGATTCGGGCCACAGCGCCGTCTCCTTACTTACGCTACTTTCGTTATTTTGCAACTATTTTTTCGACCACACCCTAAGGGTTTACCGCTTGTTCAAACCCTTAGGGTCTGTATCGTTACGCTATTTTTTATTGGGGTCCAGACAAAAAATCCCAATTCGGTCTTTATGGACCAGCATCAAATCACCGCTGTAAGAGATGTCTGGGTACAAGGAAGCAGATGCCTTGGCGGCAAACACCAGTTGAAAACTACCCATGGATTGTACCAGAATTTCACGGGCGGAGATTTTGCCCTCGTGCATCGCCTCTCCGGTGAGTTCGAAGGAGGGCACGGTGAGGAATATATTGATACCGCGGCCGCGGGTAAAGATGGAACGGCCGTGCTGCGTACCCACCGGAAT
>CAUJGI010000386.1 GCA_963169155.1 Chloroflexota bacterium | reverse complement strand
TGCCGCTGTACGGCGCGGGGGTACGCATTTTCGACTTCGTAACGGCCGTTTTCCAGCTGCAATACCACCTGACGAATCCCTTCCAGCACATCCAGCGGCTCAAAACCAGTCACCACAATCGGTGCTTTGTACCGTTCGGCCAGCGGGTAATAAGCTTCATAACCCATCACGCTGCACACGTGCCCGGCAGCCAAAAACGCCTGCACCCGGTTGGTGGGCGAGCTCATAATCGCTTCCATTGCTGGCGGCACCAGCACATGAGACACAAGCATCGAAAAATTGGTCAATCCTTGCCGTTTCGCCTGGAAGACGGCCATGGCGTTGGCCGGGGCGGTGGTTTCAAAGCCAATGCCAAAAAAGACCACCTGCTTGTGCGGGTTGTCACGGGCAATCGTCAGCGCGTCCAGCGGCGAGTAAACGATGCGCACGTCGCCACCCTCGCTTTTGATGCGGAACAGGTCGCTGTGGCTGCCCGGCACACGCAGCATGTCGCCAAAAGAGCAAAAAATCACGTCGTCGCGGGCGGCAATAGCCAGGGCGCGGTCGATGACGCCCAGCGGCGTCACGCACACCGGGCAGCCAGGGCCGTGAATCAGCTCAATTTCATCCGGCAGCAGCTGGTCAATGCCATTGCGGATGATGGAATGGGTCTGCCCGCCGCACACCTCCATCATCGTCCAGTGGCGGGTGGTGATTTGGCGGATTTCGTCCAGCAGCTTTTGCGCCAGCTCGGGATCGCGAAACTCGTCTAAATATTTCACGGGGCTGTCTCCTGCTCGTCGGCCAGCAGCTCCTCCTCCAAAATGCCAAGGTCATGGAACATGGCCAACGTTTCCAGCGCCGATTTTTCGTCCAGCTGGGTAATAGCAAAACCAACGTGCACGATGGTGTAATCACCCACCTGAATTTCCGGCAGGTAGGCCAGGCACACCTCTTTTTTGATGCCGCTAAAATCAACCTTGCCCATGCGCGTGCCGTTTGCTTCGTAAATTTCTACCACTTTTCCGGGAACACCTAAACACATACCAACCTCCGTTTTGTAGGGATGAGGGGGGAGGGATGAGGGAAGAAAAAGAGTGACTCATCCCTCATCCCTCATCCCTCATATCTCATCCCTCACATCTCATCCCTTCCAGATCATCACTCGGTTATTGCCTGAATCGGCGATGGCCAGACGGCCGTTCCACAACCAGATGCCATAAGGCCAACACATTGTATCCCGCATTACCGCCTGCCACCTATTTTCGCCGTTGTCATCAAAATTGGGCTGGCCAATCACCGCGTCGGCCGGGCGGCGGATGGGGTCGGCGGCGGTGGGCAGGCCGTGCCAGAATAATACCCGATTGTTGGCCGTGTCGGCACAGGCCAGCGTGTCGCCGTCGCGGGCGATGGCGTAGGGGAAGCGCAGCACATGCGCCCCCTGCTTGCCGTACGGCCACTCCATCGCCTGGGCAAAGTCGGCCTGGCCCAGCAGCACCTCGGCGCAGCGGTCACTGACCGGCTGCTGCCAGCCCAAAATGCGGTGGTTGCCCGCGTCAGCAATGTACAGCATCTCGTCTGTGCCCGCCACGGCGTGCGGCCAGCGAAACGTGTGGCCCGCCACGCCAAGGCCCCGATTTTCCAGCCCCCGGTCCGGGCCATCCTGGCCCAAAATCAGGTCGGGCGGCTGGTTGGCTTCCGGCAGCCCGTGCCAGATGAGCACGCGCCGGTTGCCCGTGTCGGTAACGATCAATTGGCCGTTCACCCAGCCCACACCGTAGGGCCAATACAGCCCCAAGGCCGACACCCGCCCGCCCCGATTTTCCGTGACGTGGCTCAGGTCGGGCTGGCCCAGGGCATAATCTGGCGGCGTGTCGCTGTGCTGGGGCACCGTGCGCCAGACCAGCACCCGGTGGTTCCAGGCATCGGCGACAATGAGACGGCCGTCTACCACCATCGCCCCTGTCGGCAAATGCAGCCCGTTTTCCGGCCCGCGCCCACCTGCGTTAGGCCCCTCGCTGTAAAAATCAGGCTGGCCCAACACCACATCCGCCGCTGCGCCATCGGTGGTGGGAAAACCGTGCCAGATGAGCAGCCGGTGGTTGCCCGTGTCAGCCACAATCAGCCGCTCGTCGTCAAAATAGACGCCGCGCGGCGCATACATCTGCGACGGCGTAGGGGCGGCATCGGGCAGCAGGAGTGCGCCAGGGGAGTAGGCACCGAGCCAGAGATGAGGGAGGAGGGATGAAGGAGGAGGGGTGAGGGAGGAGGGGTGAAACATGAGTGGTTAGGCGGTTTTTTTGCGGTTTTTGCTGATGGTGGTGAAGATGGCAATGAGTTGATTACATTCGTCGAGCAGCTCACCCAATTGCGTTTCCGTCATAATCTCAGCTTCGCATAAAAGCTCCAGCCAGTAAGTTGTTTCCTCTAACTCCTGCAAACAAACGCCCAATTTCGCCACAAACTCACTGTTCGACCGTGCCCGGTACGCCTCGCGAAAATTGGCCCCCACCGAAGTACCCGAACGTAACACCTGCTTCCCAAGCACCTGCGCCACCGTCTCCTGCGGCAGCACCCCATACACCCGGATAATGCGCAGCGCAAACCGTTTCGTCCTCCCCCGCAAATCCTCTCTCATCCCTCCTCCTTCATCCCTCAACCCTCACCCTTCATCCCTCACCCCTCACCCTTCATCCCTCAACTCGGCCGTACCCAAATATGCCCTTCCTGGATGCGCAGGGGGAACGGCTCCAGCTGGGCCTGCGGCGCACTGAGGCATTCACCGCTGGTGAGGTCGTATTTGAAGCCATGCCAGGGACAGGTGAGGATGCAAGCGTCGGCATCGAGCAGGCCATTTTCCAGCGGCAGCGCCTGGTGGGAACATTCGTTGCGGTAGGCAAAAAATTGGTTATTGAGGTTGACCAGCAAAATGTCGGCGGCATCGGTGCTGAAGGCATACGGCCGTCCCACCACCACCTCGTCCACCGCCGGACCCTGCACCCAGCCGCTTTGCGGGCCGTCCACCGGGATGGTGTTGAGCATGATCATGCCCGCGCCCGGCTCGTTGGCCACCACCTCCACATGCTGGATTTGGGGAATCTGGCTGGTCAGCGCCTCGGCGACGCCATCGCGTAGGGTGACGGCGGCCAGGGAGCAGCCGTTGCACGCGCCTTGCAGGCGCACATAGGCGGTGTCACCGTCTACTTTCACCAGCGCCACATCCCCGCCGTGCGATTGCAGATACGGCCGTACCATCTCCAGCACCCGCGCCGCCTGGGTCGTCACATCGGCGCGCACAATACCGTGCATGGCAAACAGGGCGTAGACGGCCGGTTCGTCCACCAGCGCAAACAGCAGCTCCTTGCCGCGTGGGTCGTCCTTCAGCCGCTTGACGATGTGGGTGAGACCCACCTTGTGGAACTCTTCAACCGCTCGCTTCAGGTCCAGCGCCTTGGCCCGGGCTGGCCCATCGAGCTTGTTGACTTCGTTAAACGCCGTATCGACGCGCTGCGCCAGGGTGTCCAGATCGGTTTCGGCCAGAGTTGGTGTGGCAGTGGTCATACCTTATCCTCCATACATGCTTTCTTGTTCCAAAAATTCGGCCGTTTTTTGCCGCAGCAGTTCGGCAAAGGCCGTTTTGGCCAGCGTCAACAGCATCGTTTCCACACTGCCCGCGGCCGGGGCGGGGGTGGTTTGCCGGGCCAGGGCTTGCAGCACAAAACACGCCCCGGCCAGGTTGTCCAGCAAAAAATCTTGAAAAATGGCGGTCACGTAACGATCCAGCCAGATGCCTTCACCGTTGGGGTTTTGTTGCAGCCGGGTCAGGGCGTTGGCCGCCCCTTCGTTGCGCTGGATGAGGGTATCAACGTACCGCTCAACGGCCGTTGCCAGCAAAAAGTCGAACTGCTGCCGCTCATGAAGCTGCATGTTGCATCCCGGCCAGGAGCTCACGCACGGAAACGGCCGTTTCCCATTCACCGCACTGTTCAAATAAACGCTGCGCCTCAGCCAGCTTGGCCGTGGCGTGGTCAAATATGCC
>CAUJGI010000385.1 GCA_963169155.1 Chloroflexota bacterium | reverse complement strand
CGCCCGCATAGAGATAGATGGGGTTTCCACAGCCATGCTCGTGGCCGGCCAGTTTTTTACGTCTGCCCCTGACCCGGACGTCAGGGAAACACAAATTCAGCAGTTGGCCAAACGTCACGGCCTGTCCGCAGAGGAGCTCAGGGCCGCTGACAAACATCACAATATTCTCAGCAAAACCAAGCAAACAAAAATTACGATGTGGCTCAAAAAATTAGCAGACACCTTTGCCATCATCAGCCTGGAACGAGCCGACATGCTCAACAGGCTGGAGCTCATCGCCAATCTGAGCACCATCGCTAAACGATAAGAAAGGGGTCAAACGCCTGGGTTACGCGGTGCGGATGGTAACTGTATCATCGGGCTGGGTCTGGATTTCTAGCTGGCGCAACGGCCGTTCGGCTGGCCCCCGTTCTAATTCCCCCTCAATCCCAAATTCACTACCATGACAAGGACAGCGAAACCCGCCGCCGCCTTCTTTTTGCTGCACGAGACAGCCTAAATGGGGACAAACTGCATCCAGCGAGGTAAGCGCCTCTGTGCTGTGATGCACCCAGGCGCGCGCCTCTGGCACGTAGGTCGTCGTTTCTGGTGGAAAATCCGCCAAATTTCCTGCGCTGACCAGTGGGGATGGCCCGGTTTGCAGCCCCTCCGCTCCCAGAAAACGGCCGATCTGGTACACCAACACCCCCAGCGCCGCTGCCCAGCCGCCATGCACCAGCAGCGCCAAAAAGCGGCGGCGGCTCACATCATTGATTGGTTCGGGGGATAGCTTGGCCTGGCTCATTCTCACTTCACCGTTCGCTCGTAGGTGTGGCACTCGTGGCAGTAGGAACTTTCCTGCTCGTCGGGCTTTTGCTGGCAGCTGCTGCCCAGCACCAGCGGCACTTCGTAGAGACGGCCGTCTACCTTGCCCGTCTCCACCAATCGTTCGCCATCCCACTGCACCCAGCCAAACGTCTCGCCCCGCGTGGTGGCGATAACCGTATCGCCCACCGACACCGAATAATTGGGGTTCAAATCGGCCGAAATGATGGCCGTGTGTTCCGGGTCGATGATGGTTTCTAGCAGCGGCATATCCGTCAGCGTGCCGTGGCAGGTTTGGCACTGAACGTACTGGATTTCTTGCTGGTTGGAATGGATGTCACCGTTGCCCATCACCTCGCCATTGGTGTGGCAGTCTACACAATCCAGCTCCCATTCACACAGCGTAAACTGCGAAATCGGCTGATAATATTCCAACTCGCGCTGCTCTTGCGCGGTGAGGGATGAGGGGCCGGGCAAATCGTCGCGCTCCAAAAAGGACATTTGCCGCAGTGAATAGTTGCCCCGGTTATGGCAATGGTTGCATTGATAGTAGGGAATGGCGGTAGTGAGTTGATGGGAACGGCCGTATCCTGCTTCATCTTTAGGCGTGGTGGGATCACTGCCCCGATACAGGCCATCATTTTCATAGACAACATGGCAAGAGGCACAACCGGTAGCGCGATAAAAATAAGATGCCTCTATCGCGGCCGCCGAAATATGGCACAGCAGGCAGTCGTTGTTAAAGGTTTGTACCGGGCCGGGTGCATCTGGACCCGGGTGAAAGGCGGTGAGGGCTGCCAGACCAGCGTCTGTGGTGATGTTGCTGTCGGTAACGGCCGTAATGCCAAAAACGGCCGTGGTGTCGGTCTGGCCGCCAAAGGCGTAGTTGACCTGGGCAATCGCCCCAGCATATGTCGCCTGCACCGAGGTGAGCACGCGGTGGATGTGATCGCCGCCGTCCTCGGCGGCACCGCTGTGGCAGGCCGAGCCGCCGCACGATTCCTCTACAACCGCCAAATCGCTGGGATTGCGCCCGCCGCGCATGGTCGCGTGGGCTAAATCCGCGTCCAACGCCAGCCTATCACCACCGTGGCAAAGCACGCAGCCAAACGATTCAATGGAATGGGCGGCGCTAATTTCTTCGATGCCCTCATGGCAGGTGAGGCACAATTCTGGCTGCCCGGTAAGCGTGGGGATGAGTTGCACCACCGCCGGCTGCCGCTCCTGGCGCACAATTGCACCCACGACAATGAGCAAAAAGGCCAGACCGAGAACGGCCGTTGCCTTCTGATACCTACTCACTGTCGCCACTCCACAATCGTCAAAATAATAATGCCCACGGTAATAGCCCCAACCACAATTTGCGCCCAGCGGCCCGAGGGATGAAACCAGACGGCCGTTCCTTCCTCCCGTCGATCCAACACCCAGGGCAGCAGTGCCAGCAGCAGCACCACGGCCAGCGGGATGAGAACCCCAGCCCACAGGGGTGGCCAAATGCGCAGCAGCGCCTGAATCCACAAGAAAAACCAGGGTGAAGCGATGTGTGTCGTTTCGGTCAGGGGTCCGGCAAACGGGTCAACAGGGGGGGCCAGCGGTGCATTCCAGAAGATTGAAAGCAAAAAGAGCAGACAGAGCACGGCCAGCGCGGCTATGCCTTCACGCTGCACCAGTTCGCTCCGCGAAATGCGCGGCGGTTTGCTGGTGGCCGCTTCTGCTTCCGGGTGGCCGATGCCACCATCGCGCCGCACGCGGAAAGCGTGCCAGCCAATTAACAGCAAAACGGGCACCACCAACCCCAGCGTATGCCAGGTGTAAAAGCGCACCAGCGTTGTGTCGGAAATGTCTGGGCCGCCAACCAGCAAGCGGTAGAGCCAGCTGCCGATAACCGGAACCTGCTGCGTGATGTGCGTGCCGACGATGAGCGCGCCGTAGGTGTCCACGTCCCAACGCAGCACATAGCCGGAAAAGCTCAGCAGCAGGCTGAGCAGGAGGATAATCAGCCCCAGGAGCCAGTTAAACTGACGCGGCTTTTTGTAGCTGCCGCTAAAGACAATACGCAGCAGGTGCAGGCGGGCCGTGAGCAGCAGGAGCACGGCGGCCCAGTAATGTAAATTGCGCAGCAGCCAGCCATAGGGGGCTACATAGGTGATGGTGCGAATGGATTCGGCGGCGGAAACGGCCGTTGGCACGTACACAAACATCAACGGCACGCC
>CAUJGI010000384.1 GCA_963169155.1 Chloroflexota bacterium | reverse complement strand
TGGTTGTGCACACCGGCGACTACAAGTTCGACCACACACCTGCCGATGGCTGGCCACCCGACTTTGCCAAGCTGGCCGAATTTTCGCAGCGCGGCGTGCTCTGCCTGCTGGCCGACAGCACCAATGCCGACCGGCCCGGCTGGACCAAGTCGGAGAAGGAGATTGAGGTGGCCTTCGACAAGATGTTCCGCGACGCGCCAGGGCGCATCATCGTGGCCAGCTTTGCCTCGCTCATTTCACGCATCCAGCTGGTGGCGGATACGGCTGAGAAGTACGGCCGTTACCTGGCCATCACCGGCCGCTCCATGCGTGACAACACCAAAATGGCCATGGACCTGGGCTACCTCAAAATCGACGAGGCCACCCTTATCGATATCGGCGACATCGCCTCGCTGCCGCCACAGCGGGTGGTCATCATGGCCACCGGCTCCCAGGGCGAACCCTCGGCGGTGATGGGACGGCTGGCGCGCGGCAACCACAACCGGCTGCAAATTGAGGAAGGCGACACAATCGTGCTGTCGGCCCACGCCATCCCTGGCAACGAAGAGTTGGTCTACCGCACCATCAACCAGATGTTCCGCCGTGGGGCCAACGTGCTGTACGAAAACATCGCCGACGTGCACGTTTCCGGCCACGCCAGCCAGGAAGAGATGAAGCTGATGATCAACCTGGTACGGCCGAAATATCTGCTGCCCGTCCACGGCGAGCTGCGCCACCTGAAGCAGCATTCCGTTATGGCCCAGGAATTGGGCATCCCAGCCGAAAACATCGCAGTGATTGAAAATGGCACCCCCCTGGAGCTGTCGGATGAGTCACTGAAAATTTTGCCCCGGATGCGCGGCGGCTACATCTTTGTCGATGGCGACAGCGTGGGCGAAATTGATTGGCCCGTGCTGCGCGACCGCGAAAAGCTGGCACAGGGCGGCCTCTTTTTTGCCGTTATTGGCCTGAACGGCAGCGGCCAGATGGTCGGACAGCCAGAAATCATCTCGCGCGGCTTTATCGACCAGCGCGACGAAGAAAAGTTGATGGACGAGGCCAAAGAAAAGATTGACCAGATGGTGAAGCAGTTTGCCGGGCCAAGCCAGGGGTTGGGCAAAAAGATCGAAGATGCCCTGAGCCGCTACCTCTACGCCGAAACCGGCCGCCGACCGTTTGTGCAGGTGGTGATTAAATAAACTCGGCGGCCTGCGCGTCGTCGAGCAGGCTAAAATTGAAGTGGGTCAGGTCCGAGGGCACCTGCCACCAGGATACTCGCGCGGAAGCCAACGGCCGTTTCACCGGAGACGGCCGTTTTATTTTCTCCACCTGGCTCACGGCCGCATCGGGCAGCAAAATGGCGTGGACCAACCGGCCCTCGGCCAGGGGCGTTTCCCGGTTGGGGAAGGCAAAACAGAGCAGTTTGGCGTACAGCTCCAGCTCGCGCACAAAACACTGCACGCTGTTCCCCTGGCGATCAAAGCCAAAAATCTCGGCCCGGGGGAACTGGTTGCCGTTTTCCCGCACCCAGCTGTAAACCGACGTACCGCGCACCTCCCCACCCCAATCGTCGATCAAAAAGCTGGGGAACAGCGGCGCTTCCGTGCCCATGACCACAAAAGCCAGGCGCAGCGTGAGCGACTGCTCGGACTCCGCCTCGGGTTTAGGATCGACGAGCAGCAGGGCAGAACGGCCGTTGCCGCCCGCCTTCTCGCCAAATAATTTACCCCACACATGCTGTCCCACTGCCTTGGCCATCGCTCAACCCCTCTTCACTCTGCGCATGCAATCCAGGATTGCATGCGCCTTCGCGGTTAAATTTTTCTGAGGTGACGATACCAAAACGGCCGTAAACCGGCAAGATTCCATTTGCGAGTTTCCCCCGCACTGTCTATCATTCCCCCACACAACCATCACACCAGAAAACGCCGCACGCGAAAAAGCTCGCGTAAAGCCGCAGGATGCAGAGCTGTTCATAAAAAATCTGTGCCATCTGTGAAATCTGTGGTTTTCCCAAAAAGTGCTGTGTTTTCTAGGGCAAGTTCAGGAGTAAAACCGTGATTGAAGAAACTATCGCTCGTGCCAAGAAGCTGCGCCGCGAAGATGACCTGGAAGCCTCCCAAATTTTGCTGCTCGATTTGCTGGAAGAGCATCCCAACGACCCCCGCGTGCTGTACGAAGTGGGCGGCTCTTACGATGTCTTGGGCGAAGAAAAAGAGGCTATCCCCTACTACCAAAAAGCGATCAAAGCCGGGCTGGACGGCAGCGATTTGCAGGAATGCCTGGTCTGCCTGGGCAGCAGCCACCGCAACGTGGGTAACTTTACCGAAGCCGTCAAAACCCTGGAAAAAGTGGTCGCCGATTACCCCGACAACAACAGCGGCAAGGTGTTCCTGGCCCTGGCGTATTACAGCGACGGCCGTGAGGACGAAGCCGTGCGCCTGCTGCTAGAGCTGCTGCTCAAAACCACCACCGACAAAAACATCCTGGCCTACGCTGACCCGCTGGATTATTACAAAGACAACCTCGACGAAGTCTGGGACGATTAACAAACGTGAAACGTGAAACGTGACCAGAAACGCATCACGTTTTACGTTTCACGCATCACTTTACCCAAAGGATGTGGCCATGAAAGCTGTTGTGTTTTACGAACATGGTTCCCTGGAAAATGTCCAGTTCACTGACGTGCCGGAGCCGGAAATCGGTCCGGATGAGGTGCTGCTGGCCGTGAAGGCCGCCGCGCTGAACCGGCTGGATTTGTGGGTGCTGGCGGGCTGGCCCGGCCTGAACCTGAAGCTGCCACACATCATGGGCAGCGACGGTGCGGGCGTGGTGGCCCAGGTCGGCAGCCGCGTCACCGATTTTGCCGTGGGCGACCGGGTGGCCGTCAACCCCACGCGCGGCAGCGACACCGACTACTTCGGGCGGCGCGGCCTGGATAATCTGAGCGACAACTTTGCCATTTTGGGCGAGCACATGGACGGCTTTTTTGCGGAGTTTACGGCCGTTCCCGCCCGTAACTTGCTCAAAATGCCCGACGAAGCCAACTTTGAAGACGCCGCCGCCGCTTCCCTGGTGTACGTCACCGCCTGGCACTCGCTCATCACCCGGGGCGGCTTGCGGCCAGGCGAAACGGTGCTCATCGTCGGCGCGGGCGGCGGGGTGAATACGGCCGCAATTCAGATTGCCCGGCTGGCCGGGGCCGGTCGCATCTACGTCGTTGGTTCCTCCACCGACAAGCTGGCCAAAGCCGAAGCCCTGGGCGCTGACGTGCTCATCAACCGCAGCACCGAGGAGTGGGGCAAGGCGATTTTTAAGGCCACCAACCGGCGCGGCGTGGACATCGTGGTAGACAACGTGGGCGCGGCCACCTTCAACACCTCGCTGCGCGCGCTCAAAAAGGGCGGACGGCTGCTCACCGTGGGCAACACCAGCGGCCCCACGTTTGAGATCGACAACCGGCTGATCTTTGGCAAGCACCTCAGCATCATTGGCAGCACCATGGGCACCTCGGCCGATTACGAGACGGTGATGGGCCTGATTTTTAACGGCCGTCTCCGCCCGGTCATCGACTCCATCTACCCGCTCAGCGAAGGCCCCACCGCCCTGCGGCGGCTGGAAGTTGGCGACGTGATGGGCAAGCTGGTACTCACTGTCTAAAGCAGGTGCGACGCCCTTCTGAAAGTGCGTCGCACCTTTTGGTAACCCTATGCGCCTATACGAAATTTTCATCCTCGGACTTTTGCTGCCACCGCTTTTCTGGGCTTTGTTTAGCCGCCAGCGGCCCACCTGGCTGACCGTTTTCCCCGTTGCCGGGGCGCTGTCCACCATTTTGCACCTGTTTGTGGAAGGGTATCGCTGGCAAATGGTTCCGGCGTATGGCTTAACGGCCGTTTTCCTCATCCTGGCCCCGCGCTGGGTCAGCGGCACCCAAAATGGCCCCCGCCTCGGTTGGCTGCTGGCCTTGCTGGGGCTGCTCACCTGGCTCATCGCCGTGGCGCTGCCGGTGGCCATGCCCGTGCCGCAGCTGCCCGGCCCCACCGGTCCCTATGCCATCGGCACCTTCACCACTCAACTGGTGGATGAAACTCGCCCCGAAATCTACACCGAAGACCCCAACGACAACCGGGAAGTAATGGTCCAGGTCTGGTATCCTGCCGCCGAGCGAACGGGCGAACCGGCCTACTACCTGCCCGATTTAGATGTCGCCGGGCCGGTCATCGCCGAGCAGTTTGGCCTGCCTGCCTTTTTGCTCAACCACATCAACCTCACCGAGCTGGACGTGTGGCAAGGTGCCCCAGCGGCCAACGACGGCGCGCCGTTCCCGGTCATCATCTTTTCACACGGGCTGTCGGGCATCCGCATGCAAAACACCGCGATGGTGCGCGAGCTGGTGAGCCACGGCTACATCGTCGGCGCTGTGGACCACACCTATGGCAACGCCCTGTCCGTTTTCCCCGACGGCCGTGTCTTCATTTACGATCCCACGCGCCTCTTCACCGACGGCCGTTCCACCCCCACCGAAGCCAATCCCCTGGTGCGCCAGTGGGCCGACGATATGGCCTTTTTGCTGGACACGATGGCGGGCTGGAATGAAGAGGCGGGGCATGAGTTGAACGGCCGTTTTGATTTCAATCACGTCGGCATTTTTGGTCACTCCACCGGCGGCGGTGCCACCGTCCAATTTTGCCTGCAAGACAACCGCTGCCAGGCGGGCGTAGGCCTGGACAGCTGGGTGCTGCCCGTCGGCGAAGCGGTGCTGACCCAGGAGCTGGCGCAGCCGTTTATGTTCATCGGCACGCCAGAATGGCTGGGTGATGAGAACAAAAGACGCGGCGAAGCCATCTTCAACGGGCTGACGCAGGACAGCTACAACCTTACCCTGGCCAACACCGCCCACTACGACTTCACCGACCTGGCCCTGCTCTCGCCGCTGACGCCGCAGCTGGGGCTTTCCGGCACGATCAACAGCCGCTACAGCGTGGAAATCCAGAGCGAATACCTGCTGGCCTTCTTCAACCATACGCTCAAAGGCGAAGCTGCGCCGCTGCTCACAGCACCCTCACCCTACCCGGAATTAACGATTGGGCGCAATTGATGGCCTCATTTTCCCGGAAACGGCCTGGGTCGCCTGACCAACTAACGGAGTTTCCGGGAAAATCCAACGGCCAAATTCGGAAGTTGATAGCTCCGACCTCAGGTGTGGTATGTCGTCGCCTCGGCGCGCAGCGCCCTCGTGCGGGATAACACCTGACCGGTTATGTGAAAGGTAAGAGAATTTTCGACGGTAGTCCTATTTTCTACAACGCGTCCACTGTTTTTTAGTTTATAATGAACCCGGCATGTCTGAAGCGACCCTTACCCTGCTCATTCAGCTTTTCTTTTGGGGACTGGCCCTGCTGGCGCTGGCCAATCTGGCGCGCTACCGGGACAACACCCGGCTGGACACTGCCCTGGTGATGGTTTCCATCGCCCTTACCCTGACGCCCCCCACCTGGTACAACAACATCGCCCTGCTAGAGCTAACGCCTTCGACGCTGGCCCTGGTGGCGCATCCGTATTTGCTGCTGCGATTGGTGCAGCACTTTCGCGGGATACGGCCGTTTATCTCCCGATTGGCGCTGGTGGGTATGGTGCTCACCGCCCTGGTCATGACCTTTTCCAGCGGCCTCAACCCATTCTGGGTCGTCGTTGCCGCCTACTTTATCGGCGTTGAAGGATACGCCATTTCGGCCTTCATTCGCTCCGCCCGCGTCAGCAGCGGCGTGTCGCGCTGGCGGTTGTCGCTGGTAGCCCTGGGCATCCTCACCCTGCTGCTGGCCATCCTGACCTTCATTCCCTTCCGCGAAACGCTCACCACCAACTCACCGCTCTTTTTTGCCCCCATCAGTCTCACAATTGCGGCTGGGGCGGCGTTTTACCTGGGGTTTGCCCCGCCGCGCTGGCTGCGCAAATATTGGCAGCTGCGCGAATTGAACTATTTTTTGCACGCGGTACCAGCGCAATACGCCGGGATGGAGCTGGCCCATGTGGTCGAATATCTGTGCCACTTTGCTGCGCGCAGTGTGGACAGCATTACGGCCGTTGCCGCCATGCTCAACCCGGAAGAAGAACTGCTTATCGTGAACCCACCGGCCGCGTACCCGGAACTGGCCGCCCACATTTCGGCGGAAAGCGGCCGTTTGGGGCGCGTCTGGCTGGAGCGTGGGCCATATTTTGCCACCAATCATGGCGACCTGGGACAGTCGGGCATCCAGCTCACCCTGGCGCTGGGGGCCAACGGCATCCTCACCGTGCCCATCAGCACCCCGGTGCAGGCATATGGCCTGCTGCTCGTTTTTTGCCGCCAGAAGCCGCTGTTTGTGGATGATGACCTGGATTTGCTCTCGCTGCTGACGGCACAAACAGCCCGCACCCTCAGCTACAGCCACCTGCTGGTAAGCGAGCGTAAAGCCCGCAGCCGCGCCGAAACATTGGCCCAGGTTGCCTCCCGGCTCAGCGCCAACATCGCCCTGGAACAAACCGTTTCGGTGATTTGTGAAGCCACCTGGCAGGCGACCAACCGCTCCTTCGCCGCCATTTTTAACTATGACGCCGCCACCGACAGCTTCGGCTTTTGGCATGGGGCGGGCCACTTTAGCGGCCTGCGCCAGCTGGGCCAACCGCTGCCCCCCGCCGAGCAGCAGCAGCTAATGGCCACCAGCCAGCCGCTCCTGCTGCCCACCATCGAGCAGAGCGTGGCGTGGCCGGAGGCGGAAGAGATTCAGGCGGCGGGCATTCATTCCCTGGCCCACGCACCCCTCATCTACAATGAGCAGCTCATTGGCCTGCTGACCATCGGCTCGATTGGGGCGATGGAGCCAGTGGCTGACGAGGAGATGGCGCTGCTGCAGGGCATTGCTGATCAGGCGGCGATGGCGGTGCAAAACGGCCGTCTCTACCAGGAAGTGCAGGAGTACAACAACGAACTGGAAACCCGCGTCGCCCAGCGCACCGCCGATTTGCAGGCGCGCAACGAGGAGCTAGACGCCTTTGCCCACACCGTGGCCCACGACCTGAAAATGCCCATCACCCACATGGTTGGGCTGGCCGAAACAATCACCAACAAGTTTGAAGCGCTGCCGTCCAACGACCGCCAGCGCTACCTGGAAATTATCCAGCAAAGCGGCCACAAAATGGCCAGCATCATCGATGCGCTGCTGCTGCTGGCGGGCGTACGCGAGATGGAAATCCCGCTGGCCCCGCTGGACATGGCCATGGTCGTCGATGAGGCGCGGCAGCGGCTGGCCCACCTGAACCGACAGTACAGCGTGAAGGTGCACCTGCCAGGCGAGTGGCCGCTGGCGCTGGGCTACGCGCCCTGGGTGGAAGAAATTTGGGTCAACTATTTGAGCAACGGCATGAAATATGGCGGCCATCCGCCGGAACTGACGCTGGGGGCTACGGCCGTTGCCAACAACATGATCAAATTTTGGATCCAAGACAACGGCCTCGGCATCAACCCGGCGGCCCGCGAAAAATTGTTTGTCCCCTTCACCCAGCTCAACCTGCGCCACGACAGCGGCTACGGCCTGGGCCTCTCCATCGTCCAGCGCATTGCCGAGCGGCTCGGCGGCGAAGTGGGGGCCGAGAGCCTGCCGGGCAAGGGCGGCCTGTTCTGGTTTACCCTGCCCGCCGCCCCAGCAGAAATGGCCAATCTGCGCCGCCCGAACGCAGCCAGTTATCCCCTCCGTTAATTGGATCTTTAGGATTTGGCGGGGTCAACCTGTTTTTTGCAGCGAATTAGCCCGAATTAACGCTAATTTTCGTGATAATTCGCGTCAATTCGCTGCAAACCCCAGGAAATCCCAAAGAAGCCCCTTAATTTTGCTCAGGCTCGATCAATAACGCGGTGCGCGTGCCTACCACGCGGCACAGCTCGGCCACGGTGAGCTGCATCAGGGCGTGTATTTCCCCGCCGCCGCCGAAGATGGGGTTGGTGAGTTGGAGAACGGCCGTTTCCACCACAGTCTCAATTGGCTGCTGGTAACCAAACGGCGGCACCGACCCCGCTACGTAGCCCGTGTGCGCCAGCACCTGCTCGGCGCTGGCAATCTTTAC
>CAUJGI010000383.1 GCA_963169155.1 Chloroflexota bacterium | reverse complement strand
ACTCCATTTTGCGTGAATTTATCGGGGGGTCGATTTTGGAGAAGTTCGAGCTGTGGCGCAGCTAATTACGAGACGCTGAGGTTGGGCACGATGAGGCGGAACAGGGCAAAAAGGTCTAGCAGCACCAGCGCCGTGCCTATGCCCAGCGGAAAGTAATTCACCAGCAACGGCCGTTCCCGCCGAAACGGCCGTTCCACTAGCAGCAGCCACGTGCCCAACCCCAGCGAAAACCCCAGGGCAATGGGAATGAGCGCCGGAAAGAGGTAGCGCCCCTGGTGCTGCACAAACGTCACGTTGTACCCCACGTGAATCGCTGCCGTCAGCAGGAAAACCAGCCACAAAATGAGCACCGGCAGGCGAGAGCGGAACTGCACCGGCACTTGTGTCGTGGTGAACCGGTAAAGCAGCAGTCCCAAAACGGCCGCTACCACCAGCGACAGCAGCAGCAGGTAAATGGCGCGCGGCTGGTTCATCGGCACGGCCATCCAGCCAAACTGCCCCCAGAAGCTGTTAAATGTTGTTTGGAAAAAGCGCTGCACCGTACCGTCCAGCCCGTAGAGACCAATCCAGTCGACGGTGCGCGGCTGCCCCACCACCACGGCGTCGTGCGCCGCTTTGCCAAGGATGTCCAACCCGCCGTAGACCATGATGTTGCGCACCCACCAGATGGCCCCTAGCATAAACGCCGGGGCAAACAGCAGTACACCCGCCTGGAACAGCCGCTGCCAGGTGCGCCAATATTGCCACAGCAGCACCACGCCCAACACCGGGGCCATCAAATAAACCGTGGCTTTGGTGAGAAACCCCAGCCCCAGCACCAACCCCAGGCCAATCAGCCAGCGGCGGTCGTCGCCCAGCTTGCGAATGCCGTCGCGAGTGACCCAGCGCAGGGTCAGGTAGAGCAGCAGGGCGATGAGCAGCTCCGACAGGCTGTCGTTGTTGACGGAGGCCAGCATGGCCACATGTTGGGGAATAAAGGCGACGAATACGGCCGTCGACCACGCCACCCATTCTGCCTGGGGAAAAAGCAGCCGGGCCGTCTGGTACGCCAAAAAAATGACGCCTGCGCCCAGCAGCAGCGAAACCAGACGCAGCGCCAGCAAGGTGCCATTGGTGAGCAGATAAACGGGCGTGAGCAGCAAGTAGTACAGCGGTGGCTGCCAATCTTCGTACTCAATGGTTTCTACGGAATAGTGGGGGGCAAATCGTGCCCCGCGGATTTCATCCAGGAACGCCTGGTCATAATCACCGGGGGCCATAACGGGAAAACGGCCGTCGGCCAGCTGGCGCACATAGTTGTAATGGGCCGGCTCATCGGGCGCTTGCCAGGGGGGCACTTGGGCTGCATACAAACCACCGACCAGCAGGTAACCGACTAAAATGAGCAGCAGGGGCCAATGTTTTGCCATGCCCTAATCTTAGCCCGTTCCTGAAATCTGGCGAGTTTCGCGGAGGCTGCGTTGCCAAAAAAGAGGGGAAAAGTCGTATAATGATGCGGTGGAGACGGCCGTTGCTCGAAACAAGGTCAATGCAACCATAAAACCCTGTATAATGCACGCATTGTAATTCCCAGCCCGATGGTACCATAGGGAGAATGCGGCGTTTTGGCTACACTGGTACTTACTGGCTAGGAGAGGTGTGATCTGTGGCCAAAACCAAATTTCGGTGACTAACACATTTTACCTGACTGTCCTTGCAGCTGCTGCTCTGAATCCACAAATGTCTGGTCTTGTTTGCCAATTAGAATGTGTTTAATAATGCCGTTTAGGGTTCAGGAATTTCTTGCCAAAGAATAGGATGATGATTTCCAGTCTGTCCAACTCAACAAAAGCGCGACTCGGGTTTTACACGGCCGTTCTCCTGCTGCTGATTGTTTTGCGTATCATGATGGGTCAGGCCCGCTGGATGGGCTCGGCCAATTTGCACATGCTGATGGAGTTTACGGCCGCCAGCCTGGCGCTTTTTGTGGGGGCGCTGGCCTGGGTGCGCTTTTACACCAAACGAAGCAGCGCTTACTTTTACATTGGCAGCGGGTTTATCGGAGCTGGGGTAATCGACGCTTATCATGCCATGCGTTCGGTGTCATTGAGTGAGCTGTTGGCGCCTACGGCCGTTTCCCTCGATATGTGGCAGTGGAACCCATCCTCAACCTTTTTGGGCATCTTCATCGCGGGCAGCTGGCTCATCTGGCAGCGCGACCAGCGGCGCTACGGCCAAAAGCAGGATTACCTGATTGTGTTTCTCGTCGCCGTTGTCAGCCTGTTCAGTTTTTCCCTTATTCCGCAGCCGCCGGTGGCCTCTGCCAGTTACCTGGTAAACCGGCTAACCGTTGTCTTGACCACCACATTTTTCTTGGTGGCGCTCATTGGTTATTTGCATAAGCGGGGTTGGCAGCAAGATACGTTTGAAAACTGGCTGGTTGTGGCCTTGATTGTCAACGTGGGTACGCAAGGTCTGTTTGTTTTCTTTGCGCGAATGCCATTTGATGCGTTGTTTGATACGGCCGTTGCCCTCAAACTCGTCGGTTACCTCTGTGTATTGGTGGGCTTGCTCACCAGCATGTACACCATCTTCAAAGAGGCCGAGCAGGTTGCCTCCAGCCAGCGCAGCGCCAACGAAGACCTCCAGCGCGAAATTGCCGAGCGTAAACGGGCCGAAGCATCCGAGCAGGAACAGCGTAACCTGGCCGAGGCGCTGCGGCAGGTGGGGTTGGCGCTGAATGCCACGCTGGACTTTGACCGTCTGCTGGACAACTTGCTGGATCAGATTGGCCCGGTGCTGCGCTACGATACGGCCAACATCATGCTCGTGCACAAAGACGAAATTGAAATTGTGGTAACCCGCGGCTATGACCCCAATAAAGAGCTGCGCCTGCCGCGTCATTTCCACGTGGAGTCTCGCCCCAGTTTGCTGCGCATGATCGAAACGGCCGAACCTCTCATCATCCGCGACACGTACGAAGCGGGTGAACTTTGGGTTGATGCCGAGCTTTCGCCGCACGTGCGCTCCTGGGCAGGTGCCCCCATCATTGTAGAAGGCCACGTGGTGGCATTTCTGGCGCTGAACTACAGCGAACCGGGCTTTTACCAGCCCGAAAACGCCTCCCGTCTGAAAGACTTTGCCATCCAGGCGGCTATTGCCTTTGAAAATGCCAACCTCTACCAGCAGCTGCAACAGCGCGTGGCGGAACTGACGACGCTAAGCCGCATCAGCCAGGCCATTACCTCCACCCTGGACCTGACCGAAACGCTGACCATCATCACCGAAAACACCACCCAACTGCTCCAGGTGGATGCTGCTTCCGTGGTGCTGCACGACAAAGAAGTGGGCGACCTGTGGTTTGCCGCCGCGTCCGGCGAGGCCTCTGAATTTGTGCAGGGCAAGCGGTTGGAAATGGGCCAGGGTATCCTGGGTTGGGTGGCGCAGTACGGTGAGCCGCTGTTGGTGCCAGACACCCGGACCGACGCCCGCTATTTTGGCGATTTTGACGCCGAAAGTGGCTTCTTAGCGCGCTCGATTTTGTGCGTACCGCTGCTGGTCAAAGGTCAACCTATCGGTGCCATTGAGGCGATTAACAAGCTCAACGGTACCTTCGACGAAGAAGATTTGCGCCTGCTGACTCGCCTGGCGGTGCCTGGGGCCACGGCTATTGAAAATGCCCAGCTGTTTGCCCAGTCGCAGCAAGAGATTATGGAGCGTAAGCGGGCGGAAGCCGCGTTGGAAGCTGAACGAACCCAGCTGGCCCGGCGCGTGGAAGAACGCACGGCCGATCTCCGCACTGCCAACGCTGAACTGGCCCGCGCGGCCCGGATGAAAGATGAATTTCTGGCCAGCGTCAGCCATGAGCTGCGCACCCCGCTGAATGCCATTTTGGGCATTTCAGAAGCGCTGCAGGAAGAAGTGTTTGGTGAGATGAATGAAAAGCAGATTGGCTCGCTGCGCAGTATTGAGGAAAGCGGCCGTCATCTGCTGGCGCTTATCAACGACATTTTGGATTTGTCTAAGATGGAAGCGGGTAAGCTGGAGTTGGAACTGGCGCCGATGCCGGTAGAACTGGTATGCCAGTCCAGCCTGCGCATGATCAAGCAAAATGCGCACAAAAAGAACCTGCACATTCATTCCTCGTTCGACAGCCAGGTCAGCACGCTGATCGCTGATGAGCGGCGTGTGAAGCAAATTTTGGTGAATCTGCTAAGTAATGCCGTGAAGTTCACGCCAGACGGCGGCAGTGTAGGCATCGAAGTTGTCGGCGATACGGAAGCGAATGCGGTGCTGATTACGGTGTGGGATACGGGAATTGGTATTGCCGACGAACATTTGCAGCAGCTGTTTCGGCCGTTTGTGCAGCTAGACAGCCGCCTCTCGCGGGAATTTGCGGGGACGGGGCTGGGCCTGTCGCTGGTGCTGCGCATGATGGAGCTGCACGGTGGCAGCGTAGCGGTGGACAGCAAGGTAGGGCAGGGCAGCCGGTTTACCGTTTCCTTCCCCTGG
>CAUJGI010000382.1 GCA_963169155.1 Chloroflexota bacterium | reverse complement strand
GAAAAATTGGTACCTCTTATTGTTAAGCCGCCCGGCAGCAGCGGCGGCGTGCGCCGTTTAGCAGGATGCGCCTGAGCATCCTGCTGCTGCCGGGCAGGTTCAGGGTGACTCAGGGAGTGAACGAATAGAGAGTTGGTAATTGAGTAATTGAGAAATTTGCCACTTTGGCAGCCAATTACCAAATTACCCAGTTACAGGCAGTAAGAGGACAAAATGACAAAACAAGCTAAATACAATCCCCAGGCCGTCGAGAAAAAGTGGCGGCCCATCTGGCAAGCGCAAAATCTGTACCAGACGGGCAGCGACCCGCACAAGCCCGATGTCTACATTCTGGACTTCTTCCCGTACCCCTCTGGGGCGGGGCTGTCGGTGGGGCACGCCCGGAATTACGTGCCTACCTGCATTGTCAGCCGCTACAAACGGATGCAAGGGTACAACGTGCTGCACCCGATGGGCTGGGATGCCTTTGGCCTGCCCGCCGAAAATTACGCCATCCAGCACCACATTCATCCCCGCGAAAGCACTCGGCTGTTTGCTGATACCTACCGGCGGCAAATGCAAGAGATGGAATGCTCGTACGACTGGTCGCGCGAAATCAACTCCACCTTCCCCGATTATTACCGCTGGACGCAGTGGTTTTTTCTGCTGCTGTTCCGGCGCGGGCAGGCCTACCGTGCGCTGGGCAGCCAAAGGTGGTGCCCCACCTGCCAGACCATCCTGGCCAATGAGCAGGTGGAGCAGGGGCGCTGCTGGCGCTGCGACAGCGAGGTGACCAAGAAGGAACTGGCGCAGTGGTACTTCAAAATCACGGCGTACGCTGACCGGCTGCTGGCTGACCTGGAGACGGTGAACTGGCCAGAAAAGATCAAGACGATGCAGCGCAATTGGATCGGCCGTTCTACCGGCGCTGAGGTGATTTTTGAAATAAAGAATCCACAGATGACACAGATTTCGCAGATTAAAAGGAAAAAATCTGTGGAATCTGTGAAATCTGTGGCTGATTTTCCGGTAATCAGAACCTTTACGACGCGGGTGGATACGCTGTTTGGCGTGACGTTTATGGCCATCGCGCCGGAGCATCCGCTGGTAGGGCAGATTGTGGTGGAGGAGCAGCGTACGGCCGTTACCCACTACACCGAACAGGCCAAACGCAAAAGCGAAATCGACCGTACCGCCACCGAAAAAGTACAGACGGGCGTCTTCACCGGGGCGCACGCCACGCATCCGCTGACGGGGCAGCCGGTGCCCATCTGGGTGGCTGATTACGTGCTGCCCAGCTACGGCAGCGGCGCGGTGATGGGCGTCCCGGCCCACGACAGCCGCGACTACGCCTTTGCCCGGGCGTACGATCTGCCCATCGTGCCGGTGATTGTGCCGACGAACGGCGTGCCGGAGGATGGAGCTGAGGTGGATGGCTGTTTTGCGGGCTACGGCCGTCTGATCAATTCGGCCCAGTTCACCGGGCAAACGTCACAAGAGGCGATGGTGGCGATCACGGCCGTTCTGCAAGCCCAGGGCAAAGGCGCGCCGCAGGTTACCTACAAGCTGCGCGACTGGCTGATCTCCCGGCAGCGCTACTGGGGCGCGCCGATCCCCATCGTGCACTGCCCGGACTGCGGCCCGGTGCCCGTACCCGAGACTGAGCTGCCCGTGCGGCTGCCCGACACCGACAATTTTGCCCCGGCGGGCGACGGCCGTTCCCCGCTAGCTCACATTGATGATTGGGTGAACACTCCCTGCCCGCAGTGTGGCGGCCCGGCCCAGCGCGAAACCGACACGATGGACGGTTTTGCCTGCTCTTCGTGGTACTTCCTGCGCTTTGCCAACCCGCAGTACGACGATGGGCCGTTTGATCCATCGGCCGTGCAGCGCTGGCTGCCCGTAGACACCTACGTCGGCGGTGCGGAACATGCCGTGCTGCACCTGCTGTACGCTCGCTTTTGGACCAAGGTGATGGCCGATGCCGGGCTGATCAACTTTGCCGAACCGTTCACCGAACTGCGCAACCAGGGCGTGCTGTCGTCGTCGGTGGACGGCCGTCGCATGTCCAAGTCACGCGGCAACGTGGTGACGCCCGATGAGGTGATCGCCCAGCACGGCACCGACGCGCTGCGGCTGACCGTGGTGTTCCTGGGGCCATTTGATGCCGACGTGACCTGGGACGACAGCGGGATTCGCGGCATGACCCGGTTTTTGGAGCGGTTCTGGTCGCTGGCGAGGGAGAAAGTTAACGCTGAGGCGCAGAGACGCGGAGAAGTGGAGGCGGAGGCTGGTTTTTCGCGGGCGCGGCACAAGATTGTGAAGCGGATCACGCAGGAGATGGAGGATTTTCGCTTTAACACGGCTGTTGCGGGCCTGATGGAGTACCTGAATTTTCTGTACGATGGGCGCGACGAAGCGATTGGTCTGGACGCCTGGCGCGACACTATCGGCACGATGGTCCGGCTGCTGGCCCCTTTTGCCCCGTTTGTGGCCGAGGAGGTGTGGCAGGCGGTGCTGGGGCACGGCGAATCGGTGCACGTGCAGCCGTGGCCCGGCTACGACGAGGCGCTGACGCAGGATGAGTCGATCACGATAGTGGTGCAGGTGAACGGCAAGGTGCGCGACCGAATGGTGGTGGCGGCGGATGCGGCGATGGATGTGGTAAAGGAAACGGCCGTTACCTCTGCCAACGTCCAGGCCCACATCAACGGCCAACCCATCCGCAAAATCATCGTGGTGCCACAAAAGCTGGTCAATATCGTGGTGTAAACTGGTTGAGTTAGATTGGGCCAATCTTCAAGATTGGCCCAATCTGCTTAAACTGATTTACGGAATGCAGAGCGTTTGCCCGGCGTAGATGAAGTTGAGGTTGTAGATGCCGTTGGCTTCGGCAATGGTGTAGGGGCTGAGGCCATACCAGACGCCCAAATTGATCAGGTTATCGCCATAGCGCACGGTGTGGTAATAGCGGCAGTAGCGCTGCGGCGGTGGCGGCGGTGGTGGTTGGGGGGCTGGCGTGTAGCGGTAAGGAATGAAAATCACCGTGCCGTAGTAAATCAGGTTGGGGTTCACGATGTGGGGGTTGGCCACCAGCAGATCGTGAATAGTCACGCCGTAGGTAACGGCAATCAGCGACAGCGTCTCGCCGTAGCGCACGGTGTGGTAGGTGCCGTTGCTTTCGGCCGGGGCTGCCAGGGTGGTCGAGGCGGTTATTCCGAGCAGGAGCAACAGCAGCAGCAGAAAAAGCGTCAGCCTGCGAGACCTTGAAGAACCCATTTTTTTCATAGAGGAACCTCCTGGAAGAAGCTGTGGGGCAGAGCGGGAAACGGCCGTTACCCTCTTCGCCGCCTGCCGCAAATTAACATAAAACCCTGTGGGCACTATAGCATAACCGCCGGGGGAATTGCAATATGGCCGGGATAGAAAAACAAAAAGCGCCTTGAGTCAATTTGGCTCAAGGCGCTTTCTGATGGGGGTGGCGGTAATGTTTTACACGCGGGTGATGTATTCGCGGGTTTCCGTATTCACCCGAATCCGGTCGCCGATGTTGACAAACAGCGGCGTTTTCACCTTCAAACCGGTGCTGGTGTACACTTCTTTGGTGGCCCCAGTAGCCGTATCGCCAGCGACAGCATTTTCCGCTTCAACCACTTCAAAATCCATCGTTTTGGGCAGCACGTAATCCAGCACTTCACCTTCATACATCAGCAGTTCCAGCTCCATGTTGTCGATGAGGAAATATTTTTCCTCTTCCAAAACATGGTGGTTCACCTGTTTTTGTTCGTAGGAGTCTGTGTTCATGAACACATAGAAGGTTCCATCATCATACAGGTACTGAAATGTTTGTTTTTCTAGTCGGATATCTTCCACACGATCGCCCGAGGAGAAGGTGATCTGGAAGTTGGAGCCAGAGCGCAAATCGCGCACGCTGACGCGAATGGTGGCTTTGCCGCGGCCGGGTTTGCTGTGGCTGTATTCCGTTACTTTGTAAAGATTGCCGTCCTGAGTAAAGCTTACTCCGCGGCGCAGCTGATTGACATCGATCATGATTCATTGCTCCTAAAAACAGGCTGGTGGTTTATGGCGAGTGGCTCGTGGCGAGTAGCTCGTAGCGAGTGGCTCGTTTCTGTCCAGCACCTTTTTTATTTTTAATAGGTTAGGTCGTCATTGTGCGAGAATGGTTTCTCGACTGCGAAGTTTATCATAAACAGTCTGGAGTGGGCAATTTGCCCACCATAAAGATTTTGGGACGATTGGCTTGCGACTTTTTTGGCCTTTTGAGTACAATGCTGCGGTATGGATGAATTTGCCACAGCCTCCCCTGACACCCAAATTTTATGCCATCAATGTACGGCAGTACTCCCCATCGAGCAAGGGTCCCAGTTTGTTACCTGTGAATTCTGCGGCGCGACCAACTTTGTCGACAAGAGCGGCGCGGTGCTGCATTATGCGGTGCGGGCTACGGTGGATGAAACGGCCGCTGCCGCCGCCCTGCGCCGCTGGATGGGAGGCAATGCCACGGTGAAGGATTTGGACAAGAAGGCAGTGTTGGAACGGCCGTCTTTCCAACGTTTCCCCATGTGGCTGGTGCGCGTGAACCTGAGCGGCCAGGAGAAAGTGGTGCTGGAACCGGCCGCTGCCCTTGCCGTGTTTGAGCTGACCGAACTGAGCATCCCCGCCTCCGATCTGGAACCGTACGACCACACGATGGACGGCGACGCCATCACCCCGACGGTGCCGCTGGAGACAGTGCGCAAGTGGTTGGCGGATAACCAGAAAATCGCCGTCGGGCAAATCAAAGAAAGTTCGCTGGTGCACCTGCCGCTGTACGTGTTTAAGTATCAATTTGAAGGAAGGGCGTATACGGCCGTAGTCGATGCCGCCAGCAGCCAGGTGTTTGCCAGCGTCTACCCCTCCAAGCGCGAGGTGCCCTACGTGGCCATCGGCTCGGTGGGCTGCGCCCTGTACTTCTGCGCTGCGCTCATCCCCGTCATCAGCTTCTTCACCACCGATGGCGCGGGGCTGATCTGGGG
>CAUJGI010000381.1 GCA_963169155.1 Chloroflexota bacterium | reverse complement strand
GAGTGTGGTTGGACGCTAGACAGCGTACCCTGTCCGGCCCAGGCCATCGCCGTCATTCGCCGCGTGGGTGAGCTGTACGCTCGCTTCCCAGAGATTGAAGGCGCGGCCATCTGGTATCTAGGTGGCAGCTTTGGCGGGATCGCCAACAAGGCGCAGCGGCTCATCAAGCCGGTCACCGATTTCACCCTCAAGCACCGCTTTATCGTGCCCGAAGGCAGCGGTGTGATTAACGTACCGGAGATTGGCGGCCCGCCGCAGCCCGTCGTGCCCGGCCCGCCGGACCCAGGCACTTTCCCTGAACCGGGGCCACCTCCCGGCCCGGTGACGCCGCCCCAACCGGTAACGCCACCGCCAACGCCTGAACCGCAGCCTCAGCCAATCCCCGAACCGGAACCAGAGCCTGAGCCTGTCCCTGAACCACCGCCGCCACCACAGCCCGCACCGGCTCCCAACGCCCAATTTGTGGCCGACGTCACCATCCCCGATGACACGCGATTGCAGGCAGATTCCACCTTTGTCAAGACGTGGCGCCTCAAAAATACGGGCAATGTGGCCTGGGGCAGCGGTTATAAGCTGGTGTTTGCCGACGGCAGCGCAATGACCAACCAGACGGTCCAGCCCGTGCCCAACGTGCAGCCTGGGAAAACGGCCGATATTTCTATCCAGTTCACCGTGCCCAGCAAACCAGGTACCTACTTCAGCGATTGGCGCTTGCAGGATGATCGCGGCAGCGTTTTTGGCGACATCTTGTTTACGCGCATCATTGCCATCGACAACCGCCCCAGCAGCAGCGCCTTTGTCGCCGATGTGACCATCCCCGACGACACGCGCATCGCCCCAGGACAGACGTTTACCAAGACGTGGCGGGTGAAAAATAGTGGGAAACGGCCGTGGAACGAGGATTTCCGGCTGGTATTTGTCAAAGGCACGGCGATGACCACCCAGCGCAGCATCCCGCTGCCTCCTTGCGCGCCCGGGCAAGAAGTGCTGATCTCCATCCAACTTACGGCCCCCGCACGGCGGGGCACCTACTTTGGCGATTGGAAAATGCGAGACGATCGGGGGAACTTGTTCGGGGAAGTTCTCTTCTTGCGGATTATCGTGTAGTGGAAAGACCTGACAGGTTTTCTACGCTACTCTACGAGCAAGTAGGTCCGTAAACCTGTCAGGTCTAAAAGCTAACCGGCCAGGAACTCATCCAGGTTGGCTTTGCTAATGCGGTAGGCATTGCCAATCTTACGCGCTTTTAAGTCACCCGCTTCGATAGCAGCCAGCACATCTTCATAGGAAACCTGCAAAATCTCGGCGGCTTGCTGCGGCGTCATCACGTCGGGCGTAGCGGCCGTGCTGCCAGAGCCAGCGGCGGGCGCTGCCTGGGTTTGCTGTGGCTGCTGCTGCCCCTGCCCCTGCTGGTTTTGCAGATTTTGCATGGCGGCCATACCCATTGCGCCAAAGCCAATTTCGCCCATGCTGCCCCCGGATGGATTGTTGGCGGCAGCCACAAACGCGTCGGCCTGCTGCTTTTGGGTGTAGCTGGTGCCGTAGCCCATGTTGGTGACCACTTCCAGCGATTTCGGATGCAGCCCCATACGGATGTTGAAGTCAACCAGCACCATGCCCAGGGCGTCGAATTCAGCCTGGAGCAAGCCAATGAGGAGCTCGTTGAGGTCTTGCGAGAAGGATTGCAACTGGGCCGGGCCGAGATTTTTGGCGATGGCCAGCTCACTCATCTTGTCTTGCATCATGATCGCCAGTTTGGGGTCGAGGCGGTCTTTGAGCTGGGTCTGGCGCACACTTTCGCGGAAGGCGTCCATGGCGTTGAGGAAGCGCCACGGCTCTTTGACGCGCACCACGTAGGTGCCGTTGCCTACGATGGCGCTGGCCCCTGGGGAGCGGCTGAGGTGCTCAATGATGATGGGCTGGGTGGTGCCCCACTTCATCGTCTGGTCGGTGGTTTTGACATAGTAAACGTCGGCGGTGAAGACATTTTTACCGCCAAAGAGGCCCCGTTCCAGCAAATCGGTGAGGAAGGGGATGTTGGCGGTGGTGAGGATGTGGGTGCCCGGTTCAAAGGTGCCCATTGCTTCACCGCCGCGCACGAAGACGGCCGTTTCTCCAGGATTCACAATACAGGGGGAGCCCAACTTGATATCGCCCAGACCTCCGGGCGGGAACTTCCGCACAACTTCGTCTGTTAGCCAGGAATCAATTGCTACGCGATCAAACACTTTTGCCATGAGTCAATCTCCTTAATGATAAATCCACAGAATTCGCAGATTACGCAGATTAGGCATGTGCAAAAGTTAATCTGCGTTAATCTGTGTAATCTGCGGTTTCATTACTTGATTTAGAAGTCGCTTTTGAGTTCGTCGGTGGCGGCGGGATCGCCGATGCCTTTGATGACCTCGTCACGGCCGTCGAAGGTGGTGTTGGCTTCTTTGACCTCGCTGTCCAGAGCGCGGATCGCCCCGGCAATGTCGCCATCATCCATGACTGCTTTTTCGAGAACGGCCGTACTCGCCGCAATCTGGTCGGCATGGTTCAGCATGGTTTCATCGAAGGCGTAAATTCGCGCCAGATCTTCTTCCTTCACTTTGATGGCATCGAAGAAACCAGCGTAACCTTGGGGCGCATCCTTTACTTTGCCAATCAGACCCATCAGGCGGGTATCCACCCGGCCCATCGGTTCGGCATGGTCAATCGCCTTGATGATGTCCCGGCTCAATTCCTCGCTGATGCTGCCAAACTGCAGGCGGGTGCTCTCTAACCGGTCGGCGATGGTCTTGCGCAGCAGTTGATCGGCTTCCCGACGGCGGCTGCGTTCCATGTATCCATCCAACCCGGGAATCTTGCTCAGCAAGTTGCCCAGTCCGGTGGATTCGCCCTGGATTTTGTTAAATAGATCGGAAATTTGTTCTTTCATATTGGGTCGCCTCTCTTTACAAAGTTTCACGTAACTGTTCGGGTTACAGTCACTTATTACGAAAAATGGGTGAAACAGTTTTTTGAAGTGACTGTCACCGTTCTAAGAAATATTCCGTGCCGCAGAAGGGACAGCGAATCACGCCCTTTCCGGCCAGTTCCAGTTCGCCGCCGCAGTGCTCGCACTTGTTTAGCTGGTGCAGCTCTTTGGCCTGGCGAGAGTATAACATACCTTCTTCCCAGTTTACATAGCCAGAAAACAAGCCCATGCCCACGAGTTGGTACAGCATATTCTGTACGGCTTCGCGGTTGCTGTTCAGTTCAATTACCAGGTCACTGATGGCAATCTGGCCGCGCGTTTTTACCATGTCGAGCAGCTGGCGTTGTTCTTGGGCTTTGGCAGAAACGGCCGCATCCTGCCCCCCTTTCCACAGCAGAAAAGCGCCAAAGCCCAGCTGCGGCAGCACCAGCACCAGAAAGCCCAGCGTGATGCCCAAGGCCATGCCGCCCGCGCTTAACCGCCCTTCGCCGCGGTACACAACCATCAACACCGTTACGATAACGCCAACGATAACGCCGCCAGCGATGAGAATAAGTCCAAGTGTTTTGCCCATAACTTTTCCGTTTTTGAATTAGATTGGGCCAATTGTTAAAAATTGGCCCAATCGTTGCTTAACCAAACCCCCGGCTGCCACCGCCGCCGGAGCTGCCGCCGCTAAAACCGCCGCTGAAGCCGCCAGAGCTGCTGCTGGTGCTGGGCGGCGTACTGCGCATCGTCGAGGCGGTGCTGTTGAGCATCCGCGTCAGCCCGGCGGACATTGATTCCAGCCCACCCGCCATGCTGCCTGCGGCCGAATCGAGGCTGGGCAGGGAGGGGGTGGTGCCGGTGCCACCGCCAGTGGGTCTGCTGCCGCCGTGGTAAATGGGACGGCCGTAGCCGTATGGATAATACCAGGGTGGCACAGGTGTGTTGGGCACGCCGGAGAATTTGCGAATCCAGGTGCGATCCAGGCCAAAGGCCGTGGCGTAGGGCAGATACTTCTCAAACAGCCCGCCCGCCTCGTCCATATTCTGATACGCTTCAATGTTTTGTAGGTAGTTGCGGAAGGCGTCCCACTTCGCTTTTTCTTCGGCGCCTTTGGCGGTTTTGTTGGGCATAAAACGGCCCATCACCCCGGCAAACAGCGCGGTGATGCCCAGTGCCGCCGCGCCACAGAAGCCCACGTAGGCCGCCTCTTCGGGCAGTATCGCCACCAGGGCAATAAAGGCAATCACGGCCCCAACCAGAATCATGGCCGCAACCACGGCATAGGTGGTGCGCACTTTGTCGGGGGAGCGGTCTACCAGCCCTTCGCTGATGAGCTCGTCGTAGAGCATGGTACGCAGTTTGGGCAGCTTGTTGGCAAATTTGTAGCGCAGCTCAGACAGCGGGCGCTCGGTTTTGCTGCCGAACACGTCTCTGATGAACTGGGCTTCATACGGCCGTAATCCCGCCGTCGCTGAATTTTCCAGGGTAAAAACGTGGTTATTCGCCTTGTTTTCGCTGATGCTGAGGTAGCCGCGCTGCGCCAGATCCACCAGGGTGGAGATGATGTCACGCATGTCGGCCTTCTCATCCACCAGCGTGCCGACCACCGCCGGGCGCAGATTCGACGGCGGTTCGGGCAGGTACTCCGGCACGACGAGGCCCGTTTCTGGGTCGCGGCCACGGGTGTACCACAGGGCCACAATCGTCAGCGGGCCGCCGATAAACAGCAGGCCAGACAGCACCAGGCCAATCAGGCCGTAGACGTCGGCGTTTTGCTGCCGCGCCTGCCAGCTGGGGGTGGGGATGTCCAGCAGGCCGTGGGGGAACTGCACGCGCACTTCCAGCGCGTGGCCAGGCAGAAGCGGTTCGAGCAGGGTGTAGGTGATGATACGGCCGTTGCCACTCACCTCAGTCTCTACCAGATTGGCTCTGCCTGCCGCCAGCCCTTCCACCAGATAGGTGCCGTCGTCGGTGTAGCGCTGCGGCTCCACGCCCTCCGGCAGGCGAATGGTGACCGTGCTGTTCTGAATACGCCCCGGATGGTCCGACGGGATCGCCTTCCAGAAAATCTGGTCGCCGCTGCCCTCGTCCAGCGTGCCCACGATGACGCCGCCCTCCACCGTGTAGCTGAAGGTGTAGGTGTGCTGCCCCAGTGCCGGTTCAAAGTACCAGTCGATGCGCACTTCGCTGCTGGAGCGGCTGACTTCAAACGTGCCGGGCGTGTTGCTGCTGGACTCTTTGTAGATCAAGTCGCCTTCGCGCAGTTCGAGGTTGGTGATGCTGTCGTTGTTGCCCGTGCTGCCGGTGAGGATGGTGCCGTAGCCAAAGGTAAATGGCGCGCCGGAGAAGTTGAGCACCTGCGTCTCGACAATCTGCATGTCGCCGTTTTCCAGCAGGGTGATGTCCACATCAAACCGCTCCCAGTAAAACGACTTGGTTTGCGCCGCGGCCGAGCCGGGATTGAATAAAGTAACCAGCAGTGCCACGAATAAGAATAAACTTGCTGTTAGAAAATTCTTTTTGGGTAGGAACCTGTAGATTTTTCGCATTTGCCCCTTCAATATTTTCATCATAATCAAGTGTCATACCCGCGAATGCGGGTATCCATCTTCTATTTGCCTACGTGGATTCCCGCCTGCGCGGGCGGGAATGACAGATTGTAAGACTTTTCGTTGCTCGTTCCACGCTCGGCGTGGAATGAAGATTGAGACGCTCCTGCGTCTCATATGCAGCGCGGAGCGCTGCGCCCGGCATTCCCACGCAGAGCGTGGGAACGAGAAGTTGGCTCAAAGTTAACTTTGAAGCTTAAAATTCCCTGTTTCAGCAGGTAGTGTATATGCTTTTTTGCCGTCTTCCATTCTGATGGCAAATCCACCTTCGCTTTGTTCCACTTTTCCCTTATTGCTACCTCCGTGGGTAGACTGTTGTGAGTTGCAGTTCGGACAAAGTAACTGAAGGTTTGCAGGGCGGTTATCTCCACTCACACCATTTTTGTGATCAAGAATTAGCTTTAGCTCTTTACCATTCCAAATTAGTGGTTCTTTATGAAAAATGCAATTGGGATTGTCACATCTTAGAGGGATAGGAGGATTTTGCTGCATTCTCCATTTGATGTAGTGACGCCGGACAGTTGTTTGAGATTGTCTGCCTTTCTGGTATCTTAAAACCTGATCTTGAGAAAGTCTGGGCACTTAATTATCCTCTGCATTTGTCGAAGTATAATCTAGGCAAATTATGTCATCATTCTAGCCATTTGGCTTCGATTTGGTTAAGCTGGCCGGACTGTTGCAAGGTGGCTAGGCTTTGGTTGAGCACGGTGAGCA
>CAUJGI010000380.1 GCA_963169155.1 Chloroflexota bacterium | reverse complement strand
GAGCCCAGACCATTCTTTTTTGGGCTAACTGCTGTTAGTTGATGACGATTTCTTCTTCGTCAAAAACGTGGGCTTTGGCAACGGGTTCTTCATCGGTGGGCATGAGCACCCACAGAATCAGGTAAGCCAATGCACTACCGTGCCCGAACAGCAGTACAAAAACAAGACGGACGATGACTGGATCAATGTTCAAATAGTTGGCGATGCCGCTGCATACACCCCCTATCATCTCATTACTTGTATTGCGAACCAAACGTTTGTTACTCATTTTCTAAATACCTCCACACAGTTGTGATTATAAACTCAGTTGATTTGCCCCCATTACGTGGCCGGTTTTAAAAAAGTTTCACGGTGAAGAATTAAACACTTTTTTCCTGGCTGCCAGAACGGCGTCGTTTGCGGGTTGGCAAGAGCATCCACACGCCCACACCAATCAGCAGCACAGGCCAGTACTGGCCCAAACCACCTAATCCATTAAAAAACGCGCCAAAAATCAAGAACATGACGGCACTGGTGACCATTAGACGGCCGCCTTCACGCCAGGATTCCCGGCGGCGATGGCCCAGCAGACCGGCCAGGAGTAACCCAAGGCCAACAAAGCCGGGTATCAGCGCCCATACATAGGCCCAGCTGTCCCAGGTGCCGGTGAGATTTTGCACGTACAAAATTCCGCCGATCCCGGTCACAATGCTGCCAGGAATCGCCAGCGTGGGTGTGCCTAGAAAAGCGCTCAGAATTAGCAGCCCGCCCACGGCCACAATGATCAGCGGCCAGTGCAAGCTAATGTCTAAACCGGCGGCCAGGCCGGGGAAAAAATTAACCAGCAAAAACAAGATGCCCACCAGGATGAGAATCGTGCCAACGACAAATGAACTACGCTTGTGCATTGCTTGTACCTCCATCAAACGAAAAGCCAGGCTCATTGGTTAAGATGAGCGGCCGTACTATATTTTGATGCCAAAACCGTTTCCGGGACACATTTGCGGCGTGGGGGAAACGGCCGTCTCCTAACATTTTCCTCTATCAGCCTAATACGCAAAGGGTCCACAATGGTCGCGCGCAGTATACCCGATGCCCTGTTTGTGTTAAACTCATCGTCGAATTTTCCGCAGCCGATTCAGCAACCTATCGGGTATTATTCTGTCAATAGGAGTAATTGTATGAGACGCCTGTTAATCACTGCCCCCTTCCCATCCCACCTTATCGACAAAATTCGGGCCGTATCCCCTGAACTCACCATTGAGCAGCGCACCTTGCCCAACGGCCGTTGGCCGGATGATTGGACCACCGAAGCCGAAATTTACTACGCCTTAAGCGCCGTTCCGCCTCTGGCCCAGGCACCTAAGTTGCACTGGGTGCAAACTCACTATGCCGGGGTAGACAGCCTGGAAAACAGCGAACTGTGGCAGAGCGACATTTTGCTCACTACGGCTAGTGGCGTGCACGCCCCCAACATGGCCCAATACGCCATGACGCAGCTCCTCGCCTGGGCACACCGTGTGCCCAACTGGTTTCACTACAAACAAACCCATGCCTGGACCAAAAACCGCTGGGAAACGTTTGTTCCTCAGGAACTGCGCGGAAAAACGCTGGGCATCTTGGGCTACGGCAGCATTGGGCGTGAATTGGCCCGCCTGGCCAAGCCGTTTGGCATGCAAATCCTGGTGACCAAACGCGATGCCCGTTCGCTGCAAGACAGCGGCTATACTGAACCTGGGTATGGCGATCCGTCCGGGGAGCTGCCAGACCGCATCTATCCCAGCGAGGCGACTCGCTCCATGATTGCCGAATGCGATTTTGTGGTCATCACCCTGCCGCTTACTGGGCGTACCCACCATCTGTTTAACGAAGAGATGTTCAAGGCGATGCGACCAACTGCTTTTCTGGTCAACGTTGGGCGGGGCGCAATTATTAAAGAGGTCGACCTCATTCGGGCTTTGAAAAAGGGGTGGCTGGCTGGAGCGGGACTGGATGTGTATGAAGAAGAGCCGCTGCCAGAGCGCAGCCCATTGTGGGAGATGGATAACGTCATCATGACGCCACACGTCAGCGGATTTACGCCGCAGTACGACGAACGCGCCACCGACATTTTTGCCGAAAACCTGCGCCGCTACCTGGCGGGCGAACCGCTGCTTAACCAGGTGAGCCGGACCGAAGGCTACTAAATGAGACCCTATGAAAGCAGACCACACAAGAAAAAGAGCCCCGGCAGCCGCCGGAGCTCTTTTTTGTGTTAGATTTTTCCCGGAAACGGTACTGCTTTCCGCGAAATCTTGATTTAGTTAGGGTACTTCAGCCACAGTTCACCGGGCGGGATGAGCGGCGTGCCGCCGTACTGAAGCGGCGTGCCGTCAACGCTGAGGGAATCCCAGCTATCGCGTTCCGTGCTGCCACGGTAGGCAGCTTTACACAGGGCCTGGCCGCAGTCGTTGACCGGGAACTGCTCATAGCGTACCGGCACACAATCCAGGCCGGGGGCGGAACAATTGGTCACGATGTCGCCGTAGCGGTTGGTGTAGCCGTGGAAGGTGAACGAGCCATTGCGTGCGCCGTCTTCATCGTACTGGCTGCCGTCCATGCCGTCGGGAACGATGATCCAGGCGCGGAACAGGGCCTGCGCTGTATTGTCGTTGCCACCGGGATTGGTTTCCGGGTCGCAGTTGAACAGCTGGGTTGCCGGGTCCACACACCAGTAGTGGGTTTGCCGGTCGTGGTGCGCCACGCTGGCGTTGGCCGGATTGGTCATGCCGATCGATTCACCTTGCAAGATGTGCAGCCCCAGGCCCACGCTCAGCCGCTGCTGGCAGTTAGGGTCACTGCTGAGGCAGTTAAAGACGTTGCCTTCCGACTGCCAGGAATCCAGGCTGTTGGGATTGCCGTTGGGATGGATGCGGTAAGGTGCGGCTTCCGGCGGGCCAAACTGGGCAAAGTTGGCAAATTTGGCATTGTCGGTCGGCAGCGGCTGCAATACACCGCGCTCTGGCCAGTTCAAACGGCCGAAATCCAGCCATCCACCACCGCTGCCAAAGCCACACCCGGCAAATTCAGCCGGGAAGCGGTTGATGTTGTCGCGGGTGAGCGGGTAGAACTGACCACTGATGGTACGGCCGTATGCGCCGCCGCTAAACTGCATCCGTGCCGCGCCTTCCGGGCTGCAAGCGATGCCTTCCGCATACACACTGTGTA